>JAHRHW010000073.1 GCA_019100305.1 Candidatus Thiodiazotropha taylori
CAGTCACCTCCGGAAAATCCGGTAACTGTCAGATCGGGTCGTGATTACTACACATCATCGCAACATTTTGCATTGACCAGAAACTCCCTCTTCTTTTTTCAGATAAAAATTTTAAACCTTTCGTTGAGCATCTTGGGCTAGTTAGAGCTTGAGATACACATAACGCTTTAATGTGCAACACGCGATACCGCGTCCTAACGGTTGTATTGAGTGACATGATTTTCTTGTTAGGGCTTTTCGTGCCATTCCCTGTTTTCTCCTTACTTACGAGCCAGGCCATAAAGAAAGAGCACAACAGCCTATTTCGCCAGCATCACAAGATTTACTACATGGTGTGATTTCTTCTTTGCTTTTCTTTTCATTTATCTTTTTTCTTGCATCGCTACACTCACTAAACCTAGAACCAAGCTGAGACAGCATAGTAACTACACCTTTTGTCTCTACCATTGCTATTGCCCAACTAGAACATGATCCATTATTATTTAATGCATGATGTGCGCAGTAAAAGCCTTTTCTTGGTGAAAGATGTCGTTGATAAAGGCGAATTGCTTTGATAGTAAGTTGATTTATCAAGACTTCTCTTCCTTTTATAACGACCAATGTTTTGGGGCGCCGGCTTTGCTAGCGTCCCAGCCCCGAAGGGGCGACAAGTACTACTTGTCAAGTTCATTTCTTGGTACTCACAAAGCTTTCGAGACTAAACATTTCTTCGATTTCCATTGGCTCGTTTGTATCCGGCCAGAAGAATTGCCAACCTTTCTTTGAGCAGCCTAGTAACGTAGCTTCAGCTAGCGAAAATGTAAGCATCAGTGCCTGTAAGCTGTCCGTACCAGCCGCATATTGTGGCTCTTGAATAGCTTCCATTCTTAGATTGCAGAACCACCCAAGCTTTTCCGTTTCGTACGGCATGCTGAATTCAACAGCCGTTGTGAATACTTCACCATTTGGGCTTTGTGCGATGAGCATTCTTTTTGCGACGATCTTATTCATTTTCCTTTTGAACAGAACGCCCATGTTCAGCGGCACCAAACGTAGCGAGGCGTTTGCGCAACAATGCCGAAGGCATGCGCAAAAAGCCGCGCGGAGTTTGGGGTTCGCTGGAACTACTTGTTGTGTTCATTTTCCTCATTCGGGAAGACCAGTAAGTGTTCGCTTCTCCAAACACGTATAATGCGGACAGAAGATTCTTCCCGCAGGTACACGATACGAAATGGTGGATGAATCAACTCTCGAATTGAAGGGGTGCTCAGTTCAGGAACTATCCTACCGAGATCGGGATGGCTCTGGAGATGCCGAATATGAGCAACAATTTCTCGCTGGAATTTCTGCCCTACTTGGGGTACACCCTCTCCAGAATAATATTCCTTAATTGATTCGAGATCATCGAACGCGGATTGAGTAACAACGACCTTCATTCACTCAATCCCGAGCTTTTCCATTACCTCAGACAAAGGCATTTCTCTTCCTTCCTTCGCATCCATCATGCCCTTGGCAACTGCTCGGAAAAATACTCTTTCTTCTTCATTTTTTTCATATTCATCAAGCGCTTGAACAACAGCCACGCCGCGCCCTCGGCTTGTGAGCAGTACTGGCCGATGGGTATCTTTGGCGTGATTTACTACCTTGCCAGGATTGATCTTCAGATCCATAAGGGGGACGACATCTTCAGAGAATTTGACGCTCATAAAAGACCTCTTAAGTGGTGCTGTATATTGGTCTTTTTATAGCAGAGACCGTGAGGGCTTTCAAGAACATAACGCCTAGCTCAGCGGGAAAATTCGATCGCAGCGAGTATTTTTTCCGATGTAGCTACTTGTTAAAAGTTTGGATAGCACGGGTCTTCACCTCCGTATGACCATGACGGTGAAACAGACTGTAATGAACCTTTTTCACTAAACTTAAGCCCTATCCATCCTACCCAGCTACAACCTCCTTTCTCGAATATTTCTTGATCAGTGTGCTCACTAATCATTGATACAATCTCTTCCTTAGTGAGGTTACTTGCCAGATTTGGCATGACTGCCATTAATTGTTTTCTAGTTTCTTCTAATTCATAAACCTGTTGATCACGATAAGAAAGCGTCACACCTTGATCAACAGCACCATAAATCCAAAAACCATTTGTGACTATTAGTAGAAGCACCAGAACAGTGATAATCCATTTCATTCTTTTTTACTTTTAACGACCGCGTAACCAGAAGACAACGGAGTGGACAGATTTGTGGCATAGTGAAACGACGCCACAAAAATGGCGCACAGTTGTCTTTCCGAGCTAACGCACTTGTTATGTGTTTTTTCCAATTTCAATAGCGATTGCAAAGAATGACTTCCCAAATAGATAAAACCCACTCCCGACTAACAAGTCGAAGGACCATGCAAAAACGGTTTTAAGTTCCTTTTCACTGAACACAAATATACTTACTATAAAGCTACAAAGACCATAAACAATAAACAATCCGGGCATGTTCACCCATGGTTTTGTGATTACTAAATCATCACATTGATTGTCAGCACACAAAAAATACTGGACGGCAAAAAACATGTATATGCTTACTGCACCTACCATAAAAATAAAAGCTGATGACAAATACCTACTTACATTACCCTGGGGCTTGAAAAAAGTACTATCGAGTTTCTCTTGTAGAGATTCCATATTTACACATAACTGTTGATTATCTTGCTGCCGCTGATATTGAAATAGATTGCTCGCACTGATATTGCGATATCTTGCAGGCAGAATGGTTATCAATTGCAATTCCGACTAAATAACATCCGTTCAAAAAGATAATGACGTCCCACCATAAATAGGGTGCCGTTTTTCATCGTTGATAATTGTTTGAAGTTTGAGGAGGGATTCCATTACTGATAAGCACCGCCCTGTAACTCAAGCTTAAATCCCAAGTATCAATAACTTAAACTTAAATCTGTTAAATTATCCTGTCCAGCCCGTTAAATCCGAAAGCGTGGTTTCAGCCTGGCTCCTTCTCTATTCCACCCTGTTTTCTGCTGTAGTCAACCAACTTCCATAACTGTCATCCAAAATAACTGACATGACGCCTTGGCTGGCTGAAATCACCGCACTACTCCTTGAGCTTGATCTTCAGCTCACCCTCTACCACACGAATATGCTCCACCCCTTCCGCAAAACCGGCCCAGAAGCCCTGCTCATCGCCGAACTCGCTCACCAGGTCGATATTCTTCAGGCCGCCGAGCCAGGCGTTGGGGATGGGGACGCCCATGATGCTGACCCCCTTCAGGATCACTACCGGTCTTGCATCCCGGAACGCCAGTTCCATACCCGTTGATACCCGCAGGGTCTTTCCACCTAGGATCGGGAAATCCGGATCCACCGGCACCAGGATTCTCGCACTGACCAGATCGTCGCTGAGATCGATGGCGAGTTTCTTTGCCATCTCCGTATTGTTGGCCACCATGCCGTTGAGCTCCCGCTCGGTGAAGAAGACTTCCCGTCGGGCGTTCTTCTCACTGTATCGTTCCGCTCTCAGCCAGGCTTCATCGGTCTCCTTTTCAGCGGGTTGCTTGTTCGGATCGGTGGCCGGTGTGGGTTGGTAGCCCAGGCTCTCCAGCTTTTCATTGAGCACCTGTTGTTCGGTCTGTGAGAGTTGGACCGGGGTGAAATCCTTGGCGTAGATGTAGGTGCGCACCACCCAGTAGGTGACGGCGGCCGTTACCAGGATGGTGGCCAACACGATCCACAGGATATGGATTCCACGAAGCCCTTTTTTCTTCTCCGGTGCCTCGAGTTGTTCGATTTCTGTTGTCATGATGGCCACTCCGTTTTTCGATCCAAGACGTCGCCGACAGGCGCATTCAATGATTATATCCCTTTGAAGGGACTGTGAATGTTTATTTTTGTGGCCATCTCTGCCTGCAACGGCTGTTTTACCCGGCTTCATGCTATGCTGCAGATAGGCCTTCGATGACTAACCAAAAAGATCCTCTAAAGGACCGTGACTATGCAGATTGAATTCTACGGCGCAACCAGCGGTATCACCGGTTCCTGCCATATCCTCCGTGCCAATGGTGAGACCATCCTGCTCGATTGCGGGCTGATCCAGGGGCGTCGCGAGGAGATGGAGAAGAATCGACGCCCTTTCCCCTTCTCCCCGGATGAGATCAGTGCGGTGGTGCTGAGCCACGGTCACATAGACCACTCCGGGCGGATCCCGCTGCTGGTGAAACAGGGCTACCAGGGACCAATCTATGCGCAGAACGCCACCATGGAGTTGTGCGACATCATGTTGCAGGACTCCGCCTTTCTGCAGGAGAAGGATGCCCAGTATGAGAACAAATGGCGTAAGCGCAAAGGCAAGCCCTTCATCGATCCGCTCTATACAGTGGCGGATGCCCAGGAGGCACTGGAGAATATGGTTGGCCTGAAGTACCGGGAGAAAAAGGAGATCCTGCCGGGGATCTCGATCCGCTTTCAGGATGCGGGACACATCCTGGGCTCTTCCAGTGTGGAGGTCTGGCTGACGGAGAACGGCAAGCAGCGCAAGATTGTCTTCAGCGGCGATCTTGGGCAGTACGACACGCCCATCATCAACGATCCGGCCGCCATCGAAGAGGCGGACCATGTGATCATCGAAAGCACCTACGGCAACCGCCGCCACCGGGATCGGCAGAAAACCATCGAGGAGATCGGCGAGATCATCAGCGAAGCGACCCATCAAAAGGGTAATCTGCTGATTCCCGCCTTCTCCATTGGTCGTAGTCAGGAGATCCTCTACTACCTGGGCAGGTATTACGATGAGTGGGGGCTGAACCGCTGGCAGGTGTTTCTCGACAGCCCGATGGCGATCCGCGCCAGCAAGGTCTATTGGGACTACCCTCACCTCTACGACGAGGAGGCGACCAAGCTGCGCAAGAAGATCCATGAGATGCCCCATCTGCAGAATCTCAAACTGACCGCATCGCCCCAGGAGTCGATGGGGATCAACCGGATCAAGAGCGGCGCCATCATCATCTCCGCCAGCGGCATGATGACCGGCGGCCGGATCATCCACCATCTGAAGCACAACATCTCCCGCAGCGGTTCCCATATCATGATTGTTGGCTATCAGGCCAATGGCACCATGGGTCGGGCCCTGGTTGAGGGGAAACCCACGGTACGCATCCATGGTGATGAGTACCGGGTGAAGGCGAAGGTGCATACCGTCGGTGGCCTCTCGGCCCATGGGGATGTGGATGACCTGACCCGTTGGCTGAGCAGCTACCGAAAAAGCTCACCACATGTGCATGTGGTGCATGGTGAACCTGAATCGAAAAGTGATTTACGTGATCACATCGAATCGGAGCTGGGATTCAAGGCTTCGGTGCCGGATATGGGGGATTTGTTGGATATCTAAGTCTGTTGTAGTTAACCGCACCATTGCAGCTCTATCTACAGGCCATCTGCTGTTTGCGAGTTTTTGCGGTTCATTGTGACCAATAAACTTACTCAGCACATTTCTTAAGCCATTTTCAACTGGTCTATACTGCCTAAAATGTTGTTTGGGTTCTGAATCATAGAAACCGGGCAACGCTATGAACAGTCATCGGTGATCATCAAACAGAGATCTTCTGTATGGATAGACCAAAAACGAACTCACCCTCCACATCGCGCTGGCAGCCCTCTGCCCCGCTGTGGCAGCGCGCCCCCAACAAGCAGGCCGATGGTGCCCCGCTGGCCGATCTGATGATGCTGATCCCGCGACTGAAACACTACACCGAATTACAGATCAACCACTTGCAAAAAATGCTTGAAGAGGTACTGATCGAGTTTGATGAAAAGATCGTCTTCACCGATATCAACCTGAAACTGAATGTCATCTGGGTGACGGTACTTCCGGAACCGGGGCTCTGCAGGGAAGTGGCTCTGGCGATCCGTAAACGCATACCTGAAGCGGTGATGGTTGGTAACCAGTTGAAATCGATCTCAACCGAACTGCAACCGGGTAGCTGGCGAAGCTTGGCTATGTTGATAAAGCGAGTTGTCTCGAAGCAGACGATTAAATCGCTTCCCCGGACACCTCATGGACGTGGACCGAAGGCTTGAATATCCATCACATCCAAGTTTAGCTCACAGGCAACGACTAGCGGAACCCAATAGGCACCACTCTTGAGAAGAGAGCCGATATAGCCTGACAGTGCGACCATGGAACAGCCTGTTAATGTAGTCAATGAATCCCGCTTTCTCAGCCACCCTGAGAGAGGCGAGATGCTCCGGCTCGATTATGGCGACCACTGACTCAAGCGATTTTTCCTTAAACACATAGTCCAATACACCATTCACGGCTTCAGTGGCAAAACCGAGATTCCAGTACTCTCTGGCCAGGCGATAGCCCAGATTCATCTGCTCAACCCCATCAACCGGCTCCGGGCCAACCCCGCAGAAACCAATCAGCTCAGTCGACTTTTTTTCGATCAGCGCCCAGGACCCAACACCCGGATCAGCGTAACAGGAGATACACCAGTCGATGAATTTAGCCGTCGCTGTTTCATCACAGACACCATGCACCGAGTATCTCATCACTTCAGGATCACTCAGGATCTCTGTGAGCCTTGGTATATCCTGAGTAGTGAACTCACGACCATATAACCTTTCTGTTTCAAACAGTTTCACTGATACACCAATTTACAGTGCGATCGAATTCTCGATTCAATCGAAAACAACACGACTGAGAAGCAAACTCTCCGGGATACCAATCACATCAATCCAACAAGAGAATGGATCTGTTTTTTTAAATGACTGCAATAATGCCCAGATGAAATAACTGATCTGGCTCTCCATCCGGATAAGTCAATGCACATGTCCGAGTATACCGTGTGTTTGATGGGTTCGATATCCAGCCGGTTACTGGACAAACCCTAAGCGATAATCGTTGCAAATGCTTAAGCGGAATGGCAACAAGCGAGTGAATCTGAGTATCTCAGCTTCAGAAGCGATATCGATTCGATGTCCAATTCACATTCAATAGAACCCGGCTATAAGAGATGGGTTGTAAAGTTGATTTTATTTATTTGAGTTATTCAGAATTTGCTTATATATAACTATTGATGGCCGAAAGTTTGTTGGTCAGATGCAAAACCTTTCATCACTTCAAGCGTGTTTTCAGGGAGGGTGATCATGAAAAAAATTGCATTAACTACAGCTGCTGTAGCTTTGGTTGTCTTCTCCACCACCGCAAACGCATGGTGGGGACATGGACCCGGCTGGGGAAATCGGGGATGGGACAATGATTGGTTAGGTGATGGCTGGGGCTGGGGTGACGGCTACTTCAGCTTCGGCTTCAGTGGCAGTGCCAGAGGATCCGGTTATGGACGGGGCTGGAATCGTTATCGGGACTACTACGGCCCCTGGTGGGGTGCCCCCTATGGTTACGGCTATCCCTACCACGCTTACCCTTATGCCGCACCGGCCGCGCCTGCTGCACCAGCCACGGGGCTCAATAAGTAGAACTGGGTGACTCCGTATTGGGTAATCGGTGGGGCATGGCCCCACCCTACGAGTTGCCGCAGCAGCCTCGGGGATGGATTAAGTGGAACCGAGTGACTCCGAAGGAGGGAATGGGTGGGGCCAGGCCCCACCCGATACGCTAAACATTTACGTTTTTTACGTTCATTTGCAGACTGAAAAGCTCAGCCCTTGGCCGCTTCCAACGCCTGAGTGATGTCGGCAATGATATCATCCACATGCTCGATACCGATCGACAGACGAACCATATCCCCACTCACCCCGGCGGTCGCCAGCTCATCTTCATTCAATTGACGATGAGTGGTGGTGGCCGGATGGCAGGCCAGGGATTTGGCGTCACCGATATTCACCAGCCTCAGAATCATCTGCAGGGCATCGATAAAGCGGGCACCCGCTTCCCGTCCCCCTTCGATACCGAAACTGAGAATACCCGATGCCTGTCCTTTGGTGATCTTCTGACAGCGCTCGTAGTGGGGGCTCTCCGGTAACGCCGCGTAGTTGACCCACTTCACCTGGGGCTGCTGCTTCAGAAATTCGGCCACTGTGAGACTGTTTTCACAATGCCGCTCCATGCGCAGACCCAGGGTCTCCAGACCCTGCATGATCAGGAAGGCGCTGTGAGGTGAGAGTGCGGCACCAGTGTTTCTCAAGGGCACCACCCGGCAGCGGCCGATGAAAGCGGCTGGACCCAGGGCTTCGGTATAGACCACCCCGTGGTAGGAGGGATCCGGCTCGTTCAACATCGGAAAACGCTCTTTGTTGCCGGCCCAGTCGAACTTGCCGGAATCGATGATCACACCCCCAACCGTGGTGCCGTGACCGCCGATATATTTGGTCAGTGAATGGATGATGATATCGGCGCCATGATCAAAGGCCCGACAGAGGTAGGGGGTGGCAACCGTGTTATCCACGATCAGCGGCACTCCATGACGATGGGCGATCTCCGCCAGCTTCTCCAGATCGACGATATTGCCAGCCGGATTGCCGATCGATTCGCAGAACAGGGCCCGGGTCTTGTCGTCGATCAGGCTCTCAAGCTTCTCGTAATCATCGAAGGAGGCCATCCGCACATCGATACCCTGACGGGGAAAGGTGTGGGCAAACAGATTATAGGTGCCGCCATACAGCTGGCTGGTACTGACGATGTTATCGCCGCTGCTGGCGATACACTGGATCGCGTAGGTGATCGCGGCCATGCCGGACGCCAGGGCCAGGGCACCCACCCCGCCCTCCATCTCGGTCATCCGCTGCTCGAGTACCGCGGTGGTGGGATTCATGATCCGGGTATAGATATTCCCCACCACTTTGAGATCGAACAGATCCGCACCGTGCTGAGTGTCATCAAAGGTGTAGGAGGTTGTCTGGTAGATCGGTACCGCGGCCGCTTTGGTGGTGGGTTCGGAATCGTAGCCCGCATGCAATGCAAGGGATTCTAGTTTCATGTCTCTTCTCATCCTCTCTCTTGGTTCAGGCTGAATTGCAATCAGCCCTTTTTATTGTTTCAGCGGTCATTTTCACGACTGTATGACCGTTTTTTTGTCACTCCGGTATGGAACCTTCGTTTCTGGCCTTATAACCTATCAATACAGGTGATTTAACTTATTTTTCAGGCAAAACCGGCAAGCCAGACCTATTGTTATGGATTTATCCCGCTGAGACCAGTACCGTTTGCGGCTTATCAATGAATTATTCGGTCAAAATCAGCATAGTAGCGCTCAAATACCCAGTAGAGACAAGTTGTAACCATACAAACGGACGCTTATCCTAACGCCATTAATTGAGATTTGGTCTTTCCATGCAAGAGTACGCCCTGATTCTGATTAGCACCGTGCTGGTGAATAACTTCGTTTTAGTGAAGTTTCTCGGCCTGTGCCCCTTCATGGGCGTTTCACGCAAGCTGGAGACCGCCACCGGTATGGGCCTGGCCACCACCTTTGTGCTTACCCT
The DNA here is from genome assembly GCA_019100305.1 of Candidatus Thiodiazotropha taylori. Lineage (GTDB taxonomy): Bacteria > Pseudomonadota > Gammaproteobacteria > Chromatiales > Chromatiaceae > Thiodiazotropha. The sequence continues at coordinate 9,425 of JAHRHW010000073.1, forward strand.
CTCCGCCATCTGCTCCTACCTGATCAATGAGTATCTGCTGATTCCGCTCGATTTGGAGTTCCTGCGGACGATCGCTTTCATTCTGGTGATTGCAGTGGTGGTACAGTTCACCGAAATGGTGATGCACAAGACCAGCCCGATGCTCTACCAGGTGCTGGGCATCTTCCTGCCGCTGATCACCACCAACTGTGCGGTGCTCGGAGTCGCCCTGCTGAATACCCAGGAGCAGCATGGCTTTATCGAATCCGCGCTGTATGGGTTTGGCGCCGCCGCCGGTTTCTCGCTGGTGCTGGTGCTGTTTGCCGGGATCCGTGAACGGGTCACCGTCGCCGATGTTCCGGAGCCACTGCAGGGCAACGCCATCGCCATGATTACGGCGGGACTGATGTCCCTGGCCTTCATGGGTTTTGCCGGTCTGGTTTCTGTGTAGGACGATGCCCTGATGTTGATTGCGATCCTCACCATCACCGGTCTGGCCACCCTGTTTGGACTGCTGTTGGGCTATGCCAATATCCGTTTCCATGTGGAGGGGGATCCGATCACGGATCAGGTCGAAAAGGTCCTGCCTCAAACCCAGTGCGGTCAATGTGGATATGCCGGTTGTCGCCCCTACGCCGAGGCGATTGCCAACGGTGAGGCGGAGATCAACCTATGCCCGCCGGGCGGCGAAGGCACGATGATCGCTCTGGCCGATCTGTTGGGACGGGATCCGGTGCCACTGGAAACGGAAACGGCCGAGGAGCAACCCAAAGCGATCGCCATCATAAAGGAGCAGGAGTGCATCGGTTGCACCCTCTGTATTCAGGCCTGCCCGGTGGATGCGATCATCGGCGCAGCAAAACAGATGCATGTGGTGATCGAAGCGGAGTGCACCGGTTGCGAACGCTGTCTGCCCCCCTGCCCGGTGGATTGCATCATCATGGAACCGATCCCGCAGAAGGCGGATAACTGGCGCTGGCCCTATCCCCAAAGTGGCACTGAAGAGATAGCCGAGCAACACTAGTCATGTATGTAGAGTCGAAGAAAGGTAAGACCCGTGAGTTATGGAATTTCCATGGCGGCCTTCACCTGCCTGACCACAAGGAGCTCTCCCTGCAGTCTCCCCTGCAGTCCGTCACTCTGCCGGAGCGACTGGTAATCCCGCTGCAGCAGCACATCGGTGCAGTGGCCCAGGTCTGCGTCAAACCGGGCGACCAGGTGCTGAAGGGGCAGTTGATCGCCGACTCATCGGCTCCGGTCACCGCACCGCTGCACGCCCCCACCTCGGGCAGCGTGACAGAGATTGTGGAGCACGCCATACCCCACCCATCCGGACTAAACGGCCACTGCATCGTGATCGAACCGGACGGCGAGGATCGCTGGGCCGAGCTGCCACCTCCCATCAGCGACTACCGGCAGACATCGGCGGACACCCTCCGGCAACGTATCCGGGACTCCGGCATCGTCGGCATGGGTGGCGCGACCTTTCCATCCGCCATCAAGCTCAATCCGGGCAAACCGATCAAAACCCTGATCATCAATGGCGCCGAGTGCGAACCCTATATCACCTGTGACGATCGTCTGATGAGAGACCAGGCGGCGAAGGTGATGGATGGGGCCCGCATACTGCAGCATCTGCTGCAGAGCGAGGTCTGCCTGATCGCCATCGAAGACAACAAGCCGGAAGCGATTCTGGCGATGTTTGACGTGCTGCGTCAGGAAGAGAACATCGAGGTCGTACGCATCCCAACCATCTATCCGAGCGGCGGAGAGAAGCAGCTGATCCATATTCTGACCGGCCAGGAGGTCCCCACCTCGGGGTTGCCGGCGCAGATCGGCACCATCTGCCACAATGTATCCACTAATGCGGCAATTGCCGATGCGGTTCTGCATGGGCGGCCACTGGTCTCACGTCTGGTTACCGTCACCGGTGAGGGGATCAAAAACCCGGGTAACTATGAGGTGCCCATCGGCATGCTGGCGAGTGATCTGATCGAACAGGCCGGCGGTTATCAGAACAATCCGCAACAGTTGATCCTGGGGGGACCGATGATGGGCTTCGATCTCTCCACAGACCGGGTGCCGATCACCAAGGGCTCAAACTGCCTTCTCTGCCCCACGGCGGAAGAGGCGCCAAGACCGGAACCGGCCCAGGCCTGTATCCGCTGCGGCCGATGCGCCGATGTCTGCCCGGCCCACCTGTTGCCGCAACAGATGTACTGGCACAGTCGCGCCAAGGATCTGGAGAAGGTGCAGGACTACAATCTGTTCGACTGTATCGAGTGTGGCTGCTGCTCCCACGTCTGCCCCTCTCACATTCCGCTGGTCCACTACTTCCGCTACGCCAAGGCGGAGAGCTGGGCACTGGAGCAGGAGCGCCGGGAGTCGGAACGGGCCAAACAGCGTCACGATTTCCGTATCGCCCGTCTGGAACGCCTGGAAGCCGAGCGCAAGGCCAGGTTGCGCAAGAAAAAAGAGAGTCTGAATGCAAAGCCTGCCGCAAAAAAAGCCGCCCCTAAAAAGGATGACAAAGCGTCAAAACAGGCGGCCATACAGGCAGCGATGAAACGGGCCGCTGAAAAGAAGGCAAAACAGAGTCAGACACCGAAAAACACGGAGAATCTGACCGCCGCCCAACAGGCTCAGATCGAAGCCGTCGATGAGCGTCGGAAATCAGCGGCCAAAGTGCGTGAGAATCATTCGGAGCCCCCAGCCTGATGGAATTTCCAACCCACAGTTCACCCCATACCGGACGCCCCAACCGGGTCGACAAAGTCATGCTCCAGGTGGTGCTGGCTCTGATCCCGGGTACCCTGGCGCTGGTTTTCTATTTCGGCTATGGCGTTCTGGTGAACCTGCTGCTGGCGATTGGCTCCGCGGTTGCCTTTGAAGCACTGGTGATGAAGTTGCGTAAACGCCCGGTAACGCCTGTGCTGATGGATCTCAGTGCGGTGGTCACCGCGATGCTGTTTGCCGTCGCCATCCCACCCCTGTTGCCCTGGTGGATGGTAGTATTGGGTATGGCCTTCGGCATCATCATGGTCAAGCAGATGTATGGCGGACTGGGCTACAACCCCTTCAACCCGGCGATGGCGGCCTATGTCCTGCTGCTGATCTCCTACCCGGTGGAAATGACCGCCTGGTTGCCGCCTGCGGTACTCGCCGAACACCATGTCAGTCTGCGCGAGATCGTGCTCTTTAAATTTACCGGAGCACTGCCTGACGACTACACCCTGGATGCGATCACCATGGCCACGCCACTGGATGTGATGCGCACCAATCTCGATCTCAACATGATGATCAGTGAAATACGTACAAACCCCCTATGGGGCGATTTCGGTGGTCTCGGTTGGGAGTGGGTCGGAAACTGGTTTCTGATGGGCGGCATCTGGATGGTCTACAAACGGACCATCACCTGGCAGATTCCTTTGGCCTTTCTCGCCGGCCTGGTGGGCATGGCCAGCCTATTCTGGCTGTTCGATTCAGAGAGCTTCCCCTTTCCCCTGTTCCATCTCTTCAGCGGCGGTGCCATTCTTGGGGCCTTTTTCATCGCCACCGACCCGGTCACCGCCTGCACCACCCGAACCGGACAACTGATCTACGGTGCAACCATCGGCGTACTGGTCTATGTGATCCGCACCTGGGGTGGTTATCCGGATGCGGTGGCGTTTGCCGTACTGTTGATGAACATGGCAGCGCCGACCATCGACTACTACACCCGACCACGCACCTATGGTCATGGCGAGATGAAATCATGAACAGTCGACTCTCGATTCTGATCGCCGCTGTGATCCTCGGAACCTTTGCCGTGGCCGGCACCTCCCTGGTCTCCTTTACCCACGTGGCGACCAAAGACCGCATCGCGGAGAATGAGCGGCAGGCGCTGTTACAATCCCTGTATGCCCTGGTGCCTGCGGAGAGTGTCGACAACGATATGGTAACCGACACCATCCGGATCCAGGCTCCCGACCTGCTGGGCAGTGAACAGACCACGGTCTATCGCGGTCGAAAATTGCAGCAGCCGGTGGCGACGGTACTCACTTCCGTGGTCCCCAACGGCTACAGCGGTCCGATCAAGCTGCTGGTGGCGGTCCGCTATGACGGTACCCTCGGTGGGGTGCGCATCATCAGCCACAAAGAGACTCCCGGACTGGGAGACAAGGTGGAAGAGAACCGATCGGATTGGGTCTACAGTTTCAACAATAAATCCCTCGGTGATCCCCCACTGGAAAAGTGGGGTGTGAAACGGGACGGTGGCTATTTCGATCAGTTTACCGGAGCCACCATAACGCCCAGAACCATCGTCAATTCGGTGAAAAACACACTGCTCTATGTGCGGGACCACA
>JAHRHW010000502.1 GCA_019100305.1 Candidatus Thiodiazotropha taylori
ATGAGCCTACTGAATCTGATGAAGGTGGTGAAGAGAGCGCTGAATAAAACCGCTCACGAGGGAGGTGCAAGCCTCCCTCTTCACGCACACCCCATCTCCCCTACCCATGGCATCCCAACCCATCCGTCTGATTGCAGGTCTTGGAAACCCAGGTCCGGATTACGAACAAACCCGACACAATGCCGGCTTCTGGCTGCTGGATAAGCTTGCCCAGCAACACCATCTTAGCTTTCGCATGGAATCCAAACACCACGGCCAGGTGTGTAAACTGAACCTGCAGGGTCAAGAGGTGCGGTTGCTGAAACCGACCACCTACATGAACCGAAGCGGACAGGCCGTCGCCAGCCTGGCCAACTATTTTCGGATTGAACCCCAGGAGATCCTGGTGGTGCATGACGAACTGGATCTGGAACCGGGGCAGGCACGCCTGAAGACCGGCGGGGGTCATGCGGGACATAACGGCCTGAGGGATATCATGAGTGTTCTCGGCAAGCGCGATTTTCATCGCCTGCGCATCGGTATCGATCACCCGAATGATCGGGCTGCTGTAGTCAACTATGTGCTCGGCCGCCCTTCCAAAGAACACAAAGCCGCCATTGAGCAGGCGATCGACAAGGCGATTGACACTCTTCCCACCATTTTACAAGGCGACCTGCAACTGGCGATGAACAGACTGCACAGCAGCAGATAGGCCCCTTACACCTCCTACCACCTTTGAGCAGACAGCGCTAAACCACCTCTGTCTCTGACCACCTGGCGATTGAAACACTTCTTTACCTATACGGTAACCTGGATAAATTACTTTAAATTCATCCGCTTAAGAAACAACAACCTAACCTGCCGAAAAACCACCGGTGAGGCTCGTGCTGGCTATATATTATGAAATGCTTATAATGATCGGAATCATTTCCTACTTTCAGAGTATGTTTTTCACATGGTACAACTAAGCAAGACAATTTGGCTGCTGATTTTCATCGCCACAGGAAGCCTGGCAGATGATTCCGCTAAGCAAGCGGTTGAACTGCTGCAAAAGTCAGAGGCGCTGATGCGCTCCAGCGGCACACAGGCTGAGTACCAGATTGATATCCTGCGCCCGGATTGGCAGCGCACCATGACTTTTCGCAGCCACGACGACAGGGATAACAGTCGCTTCCGCATGGAGATTCTTTCTCCTAGAAAGACTAAGGGGACAGTCTTTCTCAAGGTGGACAACATCCTCTCCATGTACCTGCCGAAGCTGCGTCGCCAGATCAACATCTCACCGGCCATGATGCAGGATCCGTGGATGGGATCGGACTTCAACAATCAGGATCTGCTCGATACCGACGCCATGATCGATGGCCACAGCCATCAGATCATCGATCGTCAGGGTGAGGGTGAAAGCGGCGTCTACACCATAGAATCGATCCCGGAGCCGGACACGACGGTGACCTGGAAAAAGCTGGTACGAAAGATTCGTGGTGACGGGGTTCCTCTGGAGATGGCTTACCATTGCCGCAAAAAGGTCAAGCGACTGATGGTATTCGACCAGATTGCGGAAATGGGTGGGCGTGTGATACCCACACGCTGGACCATGCAGCCAGACGATGCAGAGGGCAAGCGTACCGTCATCACCCTTACATCGATCAAATTCAATGTAGCGCTTGAATCCCAGCTCTTCACGCCAATGCAGGCAGAGTAGAAAGGCTGACCGGGCGAAAGAGAGGCCCAACGGGGTGTCGTGGTTTAGTGTCAGCAAGCTCTAACAAAGAACAGGTTTTGGATGGCCGACGCAAGATCACAGCTCAATCTACACCTTGCCAGGGTTGCACTGCGAAACCTGCTCGGCCACCCAAGACGTACCCTGCTGACCTCCGGCGCGATCGCTCTAGGCCTCGCATCATTGATCTTCCTATGGGGATTCAATGAGGGGCTGCACCGAAATATGCTCGGTAATTTTCAAAACTCGATCATCGGTGCTTTACAGATACACCGGCAGGGATTTTTTCAACATCCGGATCTCTCCCTGGCGATCACCAACCCACAGAAGATCATTGAAACCCTTCAGAAGCATGGCGTAACACGATACAGCCAACGCCTGGATACCTTTGGACTGGCGGCATCAGACCACACCACCCAAGGGGTGATGCTGATCGGCATGGATCCGCTCAACGAACCCAAGGTCACCGAACTTGGCCGCAGAATCGGTAT
>JAHRHW010000503.1 GCA_019100305.1 Candidatus Thiodiazotropha taylori
GCACATACCATCATTGACTGCCCTGCTGGCAACGCTGGTTCTGCTTTTCGGTTTTCAGGGAGAACAGATACTCTCTCAACCTTTGATCATAGTTCTACTGGCTATCCCGATCTTGATTCAGGTCTATTTCAACTCAGGATTAGCCTATTTGCTCAATAAAAAGCTTGGTGTTGCCCATTGTGTTGCTGCACCTTCCGCGCTGATCGGGGCAAGTAACTTTTTTGAGTTGGCAGTTGCCACTGCGATTGTTCTTTTCGGATTTGATTCAGGCGCCGCGCTCGCAACGGTGGTCGGTGTTTTAGTTGAGGTACCTGTGATGCTTTCAGTCGTAAAGATCGTCAACAGCACAAGAGGTTGGTATGAGGCCTGATGGCCGCGATATAAGAATTTAATAAAGACAGCGCCTATTGAACCTGCCTGCAGACACGGTGATAGAAAAACGTACTGCAGGCAGACCCACTGGGATTGGCGGTGAAACAGCCGTTGACCGAATCAAACACGGTCCAACGACAATTCAAAACTCTCCTATCGTTGCATCCATTGTCGGATCGATCATCCATAAGGCGACATCCTTACCCAGGGCTTTTACACATCGATCCAGAATCTTACAGGTACCCTTGTAAGCACCGAAGAAACCACCACCGGATGTGCGGCGTCCGTTAAAACTGCCGATTTTCTTACCGTTCTCAAACAGCTCGCCTTTCACCGCAACAAACTTAGCGCCGCTCCAGGCGCCGCCACCGGCACCAACCACATTACTGAACTCAACATTCAGCACCCGGCCCTTGGCTTTTTTATTGACCGCATCATCCTTCAGATTGACGGCAGTATCAGTTTCAGCAGCAAAGGTTTTTAATATAGGCAGGCAGTTGGGTATCCAGGTTACACTCTGCCTTAGGGCCTGTTATTGACATGTTTACGAATCTCCAAGTGTAATATAGGAATCCCCTGCTTGCAGGGTCATTTCTATGACGAAGAGATCAAGCCTCGTGTCTTAACAGAGTTATTGGAATACTGATGGTGAATGGTGTCCATCCGTGGTCAAATCTTTCCACCATCTGCAGCAGATCTAAATCAGTGGAAATTGTTCCACATAGTCATGAGCACTCACCGGAGTGATAAACAGCATGCTGAACCATCGATGAGACAATATCCGAACTGCCCAGGCAATGACTAACCCTGTCCTTTGATATCGATCCCCATAGCCGCAGCCCGCTTTTTCCATAAACGTCTAGCCAATTTGCGCATATCCTCAATCTTGTCTCCCTCATCGACGATCTCTATACCGAGCAGAGTCTCGACGATATCCTCAAGTGTGAGAATACCTTCCATACTGCCATACTCATCCACCACCAACATGATATGGCTGCGCTTCTCCATGAAGGTTTCAAAGCTTGCCTGAAGAGAGCTGCTGTTGGGCACGGCAGTGATCTCTCTCCGATAGACGGTCAACGGGTTGTCAGAATTGCCCCTTGCATGGGAGAGCAACAGGTCGCTGCGCAGCACGAATCCGGTAACATGGTCACGGTTATCCTTGTAGACCGGAATCCGCGAGAAGCGGCTGCCGTTGTGTTGTTCCAGATAGTCACTGACCGACATATCCTCATCCAGTGAAAAGACCACTGTTCGCGGGGTCATTACATCACTCACCCGGGTCTCCCTCAACAGCAGCAGGTTTTTCAGGATCAGGGATTCATGTTGTTCCAGCTTACCCTCGTCGGCACCCGCCTGAGCCATGGCGGCAAACTCATCCCTTCTGAACTGTCCATGGCTGTGGCCGCCGGAAAGCAGTCTTGTCAGTATCGCGGACATCCAGATGAAAGGATAGAGAATCCAGATCAGGAATTGCAGCACATAGGCGGTTATCGGTGCCAATTGGCGCCAGTAGTGAGCACCGAGAGTCTTTGGAATGATCTCGGAGAAAATCAGGATCATCAGGGTCAGCACCGCTGAGGCAACCCCCACATAGGCGTTGCCGAATACCACAGCAGCCTGGGCGCCGGCACCAGCGGCACCGATGGTATGGGCGGTAGTATTGAGGGTCAGAATTGCAGCCAGGGGATCATTGATGTTCTGCTTCATCTTGCGCAGTAGATAGGAGGCACTGTGCCCCTCCTTCTCCAATACAGAGATATAGGGATGAGTGACACTCAGAATCACCGCCTCAGCTACCGAGCAGAGAAAGGAAA
>JAHRHW010000504.1 GCA_019100305.1 Candidatus Thiodiazotropha taylori
TTTACCCGAAACCAGATCGATTGCCCCGACGATCCGATCCAGCCGCACCGCCAACTCCTCTCCTGACGGATCACGAACGACCAGATACTCCGCCTTGTCCCGGGTCACCACATCGATTGGCAGAACCCGGGCCTGATGATGCTGACCTGATTCATCCCGCCAGTTGAGATCAAGCCGGGTGCGGGTCATCACGGCATATTGATAGGATTCATGCAGACCACAGGCGATCGGCCGATAGGGGTTGTCACTCATAGAGTCTATTCAAACATAGGTGGTTGATGTTTGCCTAAATACCCTGATGCTATTTAGAATTTAATGGTTTTATCTGGATTAGAGCACAGGAACATGCCCAATATACAAAAACAGATCGACAGCCTGAAGGCTGAAATCACCCGCCTTGAAAAGGAACAACAGAGAGCTGAGCAGCAACAGAAGGCACTCAAAGAGGTCAGCACAAGAGTCTCGGCTCTGCTCAAAGAGAGTGGCGTCAGCTTCGAATCCTACATCACTCACCATATTAAAAGGGTCAGCCGCATCATCGGAAAAGTAGAGGCCAAAAACAGCACCAAATCAGCCTCTCAGGCGGGAAAAACCAGTAAAACCCGGAGTGCCAAGAAACCCCGCAAAACCACTAAACCCAACATCACGGTAAAGATACCCGCAGGTCGATACGGCAAACTGCCAAACCAGCCGGAAGCGATCTTCGAAGTGAAAGAGAAGGGTCCTCGCCCCAAAGTCCTGAAGGCCTATGCGGAAGAGGTGGGACTGGAAACTTTTCTGGATCAGTGCCGCATGAATTGAGCGGCGGAGAGCCAGCCAGGGTCAGTGGATGATTCCCGGTGACACGTTTTGTCTGTCACTACCGCTATCGTTCAGCGGCATAGGTTGAACCACACCAAACCCTTGCGCATAGTCCACACCGATATCCATCAGCTGCTCGAGTGTCTGGTCATCTTCCACATACTCGGCGATGGTCTTGAGCCCCATCAGATGACCGATTTGGTTGATCGATTCAACCATCGCCCGATCCACTGGATCATTCATCATATTGCGGACAAAACTACCGTCGATCTTCAGATAATCGACTGGCAGATGCTTCAAATAGGCGAAGGAGGACATCCCGGTACCGAAGTCGTCCAGCGCAAAACGGAATCCACGACGTTTTAACAGACTGATGAAGCGGGTCGCCTGATCGAGACGACTGACCACCGCTGTCTCAGTGATTTCAAATGAGATCTTTTCCGCCGGCAGGCCATAGTGGCGCAACTGCTCCAGGATGTATTCATGCAGAGTGGATTCACCCAGGGACTGTCCTGACAGATTGATCGCACAAAGGCTCAACTCCTCAAGACGCTCTCGATTTTCAGACAGCCATTTGAAAGCCTCTCCGATCACCCAACGGTCGACACTGTGCATGATGTTGTAGCGCTCGGCCGCCGGTATGAAAGCGCCGGGCATAATCATCCTTCCCTCTTCATCCTGCATACGCACCAGCAGCTCAATATGCTCATCGCCGATGGCACTGCTGTTCAACGACATGATCGGTTGTTGCAGCAGGGAGAAGCGTTGTTGATCGATGGCACTTTCGATCTTGGTGACCAAGCGCATCTCACCTTGCTGGCGATTGATCTCTTCATCGTAGGGCTGATAAACATGGATTCGATTGCGCCCCATGTCCTTGGCCACATAGCAGGCCGCATCAGCCGCGCTGAGCGCATTGTGTGGACTCTCCGTTTTGGGGCCGATGGCAACGATACCGATACTCACACCGGTGGTAAAACTGCGACCCTCCCATGCGAATCGGAACGCCTTTACCGTACTGCTGATCAGATTTGCCATCTGTGTCGCCTGCTGTAGGTTGCTGTTCTCCATCAGCAAGCCAAACTCATCACCGCCCAGACGGGCGATAACATCGTTTTCTCCAATGGTCCGCTGCAGACGATGAGAGAGTTGGCGCAACATCATATCTCCCGCCACATGGCCACAGGTATCATTCACCAGCTTGAACTGATCAAGATCCATATACAGCAACACATGTTGCGCTTTGTGTTCCTTGGAGTCGGAAAAAGCCTGCCTCAAGCGCTGATCAAAGGCATGCCGGTTGAGCAGATGGGTAAGCGAATCGTGGGTGGCCAGAAAGCGCATCTCGCGCATCATCGATCGGCTCGATGTG
>JAHRHW010000074.1 GCA_019100305.1 Candidatus Thiodiazotropha taylori
GTGCGCCGCCGCCGTTGATGATCTCATCATTGGCCTCGGTGCCGGCGTCATAGGCGTGCAGATAGTAGGTATAGGTGCCTTTGCGCTTGGGGATTCTCATGCTGTCCAGACCGACAAAACCGTCGTTGGTCGGCAGCAGCATGGCGACGATGGAGAGGAAGCGCTTTTTCTTGCCGAAATCGTAGAAATCCGCCGTTGTTGAGGCGCCGGGTGCCAGCAGGCCACCAGCCGGGTTGTCCACATAGTCATTGCCCGTGGCATCCAGGTCTGCGATAAGGCCGCCGGTATTCCCGCCTTCCGCCATTGCCTGCAGATTGGCCGAAGCGGCTTCGCCGAGTTCAAACAGATCGGCTTTACGGTCGTGCTTGGCGACCAGCAGAGGGGTGAAATAGATGGCGTTGGTCAGGTTGGTGATCTCCACGCTCAGGGTGCGGTCATCTGCCAAAGTTGTGGTTCCATACAGCATGCTCGCTGATACCAGCAGGCTGGTTAAGGTCTTTTTCATGGTTAATTCTCCTTTAGGTATAAGACAGCGCAGCCCCATGGATCGAGTGAAAGCTGAAGCAGGTTGGTCGGGCCTGCGCTGTAATGAGGAGTCTGGGCTTTGAGTTTCGCGGCAGGATCACGAAATCATCACGAATAGATCACAAACTGCCGGGTAGTATTGCTTGATGCTCTGACCGGCGGGCTCTGATACAATAATCGGTTCACTCTGGACAAAACCCATAGAAGTTTCCATGTCGTTGAACACCACAGAAGAAATCATTGAAGACCTGAAGCAGGGCAAAATGGTCGTCATCATGGATGATGAGGATCGGGAAAACGAGGGTGACCTCGTGATGGCAGCCGAGGCGGTGACCCCGGATGCGATCAATTTCATGGCCCGCTATGGCCGCGGATTGATCTGCCTTACCTTGACCAAAGAGCACTGCAGTCAGCTGCGCCTGCCGTTGATGGTCACTACCGACGATGAGCTGGCGGCGACCAATTTCACGGTCTCAATCGAGGCGGCGGAGGGGGTTACCACCGGAATCTCCGCGGCAGACCGCTCCACCACCGTGCTCGCCGCCGTGGCACAGGATGCCAAGCCTCAGGATCTGGTCCAGCCCGGACATATCTTCCCTCTGATGGCGCAGCCGGGTGGTGTACTGGTGCGTGCCGGGCATACCGAGGCGGGCTGCGATCTGGCCAGACTGGCCGGTCTCTCTCCGGCCTCGGTGATCGTGGAGATCCTCAACGAGGATGGCACCATGGCCCGTCGCGCCGATCTGGAGAAGTTCGCGGCCGAACACGATTTGAAGATGGGCACCATCGCCGATCTGATCCAGTATCGGATACAGAATGAGACCACCATCGAACGGGTGAGTGAGTGTCATTTCCCCACTGAGTTTGGCGATTTTCGTCTGGTCGCTTATCAGGATATGGTGGACAACGATCTCCATCTGGCTCTGGTCAAAGGCCACCCCAGCGCAGATCGACCAACCCTGGTACGGGTACACATGCAGAACAGTCTGTGCGATCTGTTCGAGGCTAAGGTCAGCGAGTGCGGATGGCCCCTGCGTCATGCCATGAGCTACATCAGCAAGCAGGAAGAAGGGGTGATCGTGGTGCTGCGGAATCACGATACCGCCCGGGAGATCGTACAGCGGATGATGGAGTTCCAGACTCAGAGCAGCGGTCATCAGAAATACCACAAAAAGGACAACAGCAAAGAGTTGCGCACCTATGGCGTGGGGGCGCAGATCCTCTCCGATCTGGGTGTCAGGAAGATGCGTGTATTGAGTGCACCGAAGAGTATCCACGCGCTGTCCGGATTCGATATGGAAGTCACCGAGTATGTGGAAGCGGAGTAGGCTTCCCACTGAGTTGCATCTGAATCGGCGGATTCAGGTAATATTGAGTTCAATTGGTTACTAATCAGGAATAACAGAATGACGATCAAGACAATCGAAGGGGCAATGACTGTCGACAACGCACGCTTTTGCCTGGTGGCGGCGCGCTTCAACAGTTTCATTGTTGAGAGTCTGCTGGATGGGGCGATCGATACCCTGAAGCGCCATGGGGCCAACGAGGACGATTTGACCCTGGTGCGTCTGCCCGGAGCCTTCGAGATGCCGGTGGCGCTCGAGAAGCTTGCAGCCAGCGGTAAATACGATGCCATCATCGCCCTCGGCGCGGTGATTCGCGGCGGTACCCCCCATTTCGATTATGTGGCCGGCGAGTGTGTCAAAGGTATGGCTCAGGTCAGCCTCAAGCACGGTGTGCCGATCGCTTTTGGTGTGTTGACGGTGGATACCATCGAACAGGCCATCGAACGGGCTGGTACCAAGGCAGGCAATAAGGGTGCGGAAGCCACCCTCTCTGCCATCGAAATGGTCAATCTTCTACGTCAGATCGATTAATGAGCGAAAAACGCAGTCAGGCAAGGCGACATGCGGTACAGGCAATCTACCAGTGGCAGATGGCCGGTCAGGATGTCTCCGATATCGCCAATCAATTTCTCGAAGAGCAGGAGCTCTCCAGCTTCGAGGTTCCCTATTTCCAGGATCTGCTGCAGGGGGTTCCTTGCAACCTGGGGCAGCTGGATGAGCTGCTCAAACCCTCCCTCGACCGGGCCATCGACAGTGTCGATCCAGTGGAGCGGGCGATATTGAGAATCGGCGCCTACGAACTGCAGCACAAAATCGAAATACCCTACCGGGTGGTGATCAACGAAGCGGTTGAGATGGCCAAGGTGTTTGGTGCCGAACAGGGCCACAAGTTCGTCAACGGCGTGCTTGATCAGGTGGCCAGAAAGGTCCGGGCGGTTGAGATGGATGCCAAATCGAAAGGCTGATACCTGAGGAGCGGATTCGTCTTTGGCATCTGCCGTTGGTCAGACTGATGGCAGCCGCGAATGGACGCCAATCACCGCAAACATCCCGCAAATAAAAGATTTGCTATTGTCGCCATTCCGGCAATGGCCTGAGCCCATCCACCTGTTATACCTGAATCTTTGTCTGACTCACTACTATTCAGTGGATAACCATTTGCGTTTATTCGCGTTCATTTGCGGACTGAAACATGCATCAAGCGAGCAGCGCGACACTCTTTACCTGGGCATAGAGCATCATCCCCTCATGGATGCCGATGCCCATGGCTGAACGGCGGGTAATGCGCGACAGCAGGGTCTGGCCATCCTCCAGTTCCAGGCGTACCAGCATCTGGGTCGGGTTGATATCGTGGGTATCGATCACCCGGGCAGGCAGGATGTTTAAAATGCTGGTGTCCGAATGGGCATGTATCGCCAGACTCACATCCCTGGCCTGGATCTGTACCCGGGCATGACGCCCTACCGGCAGATCCTCCCTCGGCACCGCCACCCGGTTGCCCTGAAGGGAGATCCAGGTGAGATGGTAGCTGTTGTCATGGGAGCTTACCGTACCCTCTAGAAACGCCGAGGCGTCGCCGTAGCCGGAGAGGGGGAGATCGAGTCGGGTCAACAGGTTGGCGGCCTCACCGGATGCGATTACCTTGCCCTGATCGAGCAGCACCATGCGGTCGGCCAGCCTGGCGACTTCGTTGGGATCGTGGGAGACATAGATCGAGGGGATGCCGAGTTCGTCGTGCAGGCTCTCCAGGTAGGGGAGGATCAGCTGTTTGGCGCCATGGTCGAGGGCCGACAGAGGCTCATCCATCAGTAACAGCCTCGGACTGGTCAGCAGGGCGCGGGCAATCGCCACCCGTTGACGCTCTCCGCCGGAGAGCTTGTGGGTCTCCCGTTTCAGCAGTCTGGCAATGCCGAGCAGTTCCACCACATCGTGAAAGGCGATCAGGCGCGCCTTCTCGGCCACCCGGCGCATGCCGTACTCCAGGTTGCGACGCACCGAGAGATGGGGGAACAGACTCGCCTCCTGAAACACATACCCCAGGGCCCGGCGGTGAGGCGGCAGAAAGCGGCGCTGATCCTGCCACACCTCATCATTGATACGAACCAGCCCCTGGGAGGGGCGCTCCAGGCCCGCAATCGCTCTCAATACGCTGGTTTTGCCGGAACCGGAGGAGCCGAACAGGGCGGTGACTCCCTGGGCCGGTACGGAGAAGGCCACATCCAGATCGAAATCACCCAGCTGATTGGCTATCCGGACCTCGATCTCGCTCATGGACGATGGCTCCGGGTGTAGCGGCCATTGACCAGGTAGAGGGTCATCAGTACCAGGAATGAGAAGGCCAGCATACCGGCAGCGAGCAGGTGGGCCTGATCGTACTCAAGCGACTCAACATGGTCGTAGATCGCTACCGAGAGCACCTTGGTCTCACCGGGAATGTTACCGCCGATCATCAGAACCACCCCGAATTCACCTATGGTGTGGGCGAAGCAGAGGACCGCTGCAGTTAGGAATCCAGGCCGAGCCAGGGGAATCACGATCGTGACAAAACGGTCCCAGGGAGAAGCGCGAAGGGTTGAGGCGACCTCCATCGGTCGGGGCCCCAGAGCCTCGAAGGCGTTCTGCAGTGGTTGGACCACAAAGGGTAGGGAGTAGAGGACCGAGGCGAACACCAGACCTTCGAAGGTGAAGGGCAGCGTGCCGATGCCCATCGCCTGGGTAAGCTGGCCCACCGGGCCGTCCGGAGCGAGCATGATCAGCAGATAGAAACCGAGTACCGTAGGCGGCAGCACCAGGGGCAGGGCCACCACGGCGGCCAGGGCCTGTTTGTACCAGACATGGGTTCTGGCCAGCCACCAGGCAATCGGTGTGCCGATGATCAGCAGCAGCACAGTGGTGGTGCCAGCCAGTTTCAGGGTCAACCAGACAGGTTGCCAGTCAAAGTCCATAGTCCGCTCCAACAGACGCTAATAGAGATTGATGTTGGATCACCATACCTCGACTCGTGCTGTCTACTCCACCCCGTAGCCGTAGGCCTGGATCAGCTGTTTCGCCTTTTCACTCTTGAGAAAGTCGAGAAAGGCGTGGGCAGCGGGGTTGTCCTGGCCCTTGTTTAACAAAACCGCTGCCTGATCAATCGGTGCATAGTAGCTCTCCGGGATCTCCCATAAGGTACCGCTTTCGCCCTGCCATGCCTTGATCTGGGCCAAGGCGACAAAACCGGCATCCGCATTGCCGGTTGCCACGAACTGAAAGGTCTGAGCAATCGAATCGCCCTTGACCAACCTGGATCGCATCGACTTCATGACACCAAGATGCTGCATCACCTGTTGTGCCGCCAGACCGTAGGGGGCGGTTTTCGGATTGGCGAGCGCCAGGTGCCTGAAATCAGCCCCATTGAGATAGGACTCGCCCTCACTAAACAGTGACTCCCGGAGACTCCACAGAACCAGTTTTCCCCGCGCATAGACAAAGCCGCTGCCGGATACCGCAAGACCCTCGTTTTGCGCTTTTTCAGGCCTCGCTCGGTCGGCAGCCAGAAAGACCTCAAATGGTGCGCCATGCTCGATCTGTGAATAGAGTTTGCCGGTGGAACCGTAGCTGATCCTGGTGGTATGACCTGTCTGCTGCTCGAACCGCTCAGCCAGGATACGCGCCACATCGGTGAAATTGGCGGCGATGGCGAGTTTGACTTCTGCAGCTTCAACACCGGTGGCGGAGAGAACAAGCGTTAGCAGGAGTGTGGATAGCGGTTTCACAGATCTTCCAGTCATGATTCGATACTACATTGGGACCACGATTCGAAGCTGCCATTCAGTGTGCATTCGATTGGGTGGTTCAGACCAACCCTATCGTATTCTGCAATCCAGGTGCCAATATTTTTTTATATTAATAACAATGGGATAGGTTGGGTATGTTCGTAGAAGCCTGTCGCTGATACAACAATTGTCCTATTTGCCCCAGCCACATTAATGGCCTCAGCCGATACCGCTGGAGTTAAAAATCTTCGTGCTCGCCTTTGGCCTGACTGTGCCGGTAGCGAAGCACCAGAATGGCGAAGGTCAACATCAGGATTGCGCCGGTAATGGTGAGAATCGTCTCATTCGGCATCTGTTTGATATCGATGGTCAGCAAGCGGGTCAGGGCGGTGATCGCGATATAGATCAGAAACTGCACCGGCAGTCTGCGGGTTTTGAAATAGATACCGACCATGGCGCCCAGCTCCAGGTAGATGAAAAGCAGCAGGATGTCTTTGAGGGTCGCATGACCGTGGCTGACCATCTCCATGTAGGCCACCACGCCGGACCAGACCACTGTGGCGCCGATTACGAACAGGCCGACAATGTGGAAGGTCTCGACCAGGATATCTCCCAGTTTCTCGATGATCTGGAAACTCTTCGGTTCACTCATTACTACCGCCCCTTTTTTCTTCTTTTTAGTTCAACCCCGGAGGGAATCTCGCTTTGTTCTTCTATTGGTGGAAAGTTACACTGCCAATTATAGGAGACAATTGCTGATTATCAGATGAAGATCCATAAAGAGACCCCTGAGTTCGCCCTGATTAACCAATATTTCAAACAGCTCACCACCCCGCGCCAGGATGTGGTTCTGGGGGTAGGCGATGATGCCGCGTTGCTGCAGGTGTCGGAACAGAGCTTGTTGGTCGTGAGTGTCGATACGATGGTCTCGGGGGTTCACTTCTTCGAGGATGTGTCCGCCGAGGCGTTGGGGCATAAGGCATTGGCGGTCAATCTGAGTGACATGGCCGCGATGGGCGCCGAACCCAGCTGGGCCACCCTGGCACTGACTCTGCCGCAAGTGGATGAACAGTGGGTCGCAGGGTTTTGTAGAGGATTCGCCGAGCTGGCGAATCGTTTCAACGTCTCCCTGGTGGGGGGCGATACCACCAGAGGACCGCTCAGTCTCACTGTACAGATCCATGGGATGGTTGCAAAAGATCAGGCCATGCGTCGTGACGGCGCACAGGTTGGGGACGATATCTATGTCACCGGAACCCTGGGTGATGCGGCGATGGGGTTGCGCTTGCTTGAATCAACACAGGCTTTAACAGCGGCTCAGCAGAAACTGGTCGCCCGATTGGAACGGCCTGAACCGAGAGTGCAGGTTGGCGTTGCACTGCGCCATCTGGCCCATAGCGCAATCGATCTCTCCGACGGTCTGCTCGCTGACCTGGGACATATCCTGACACAGAGTGGCGTTGGTGCCAGTCTGCAACTTGAGCAGTTGCCTCTTTCAGCTGAACTGCGTGCGGTCATGGGGGATGATCTGGATTGGTCCCGGTTGGTTTCTGCAGGTGATGACTACGAGCTCTGCCTGACCCTGCCTGCTGCTTGTCGTGAGGCGGTGTCGGCCGTTGCCAGACAGTTGTCACTGCCGATCAGTCGCATCGGCTGTGTCGAAGCAGAACCGGGATTGCGTTGTTTCGATAAGCAAGGCGAAGCATGGCAACCACCACAGCTTGGGTTCGATCATTTTAGGATTAGCTAGCACCTATCCATCGGTGCATCTTCTTGCCAACAGAATCAATCAAGTTGCGCTGTCATCGCACAACTGATTCATGCCGCAAAGGAGTTCAGTTGACAGTAGATCCTGACACAAGTGCCTATTATATAGGCGATGTTTCTGATTGAACGGTTAGTCCGGTTTATCGAACTTGGGTCATACCTACTATCCCGACGTAGTCTCAAATGATTTGCGAATAAAGGCCAGGGTCCTGGCCTGTTCAAAGTAGTTTGTATGTATCACTTTACTCTGGGTGCCATAGTCGAGAATTTGTGAGTCCGGGATGATCAATTGGTCGGTTAAATCGGTCATGGAGAGGGTGTCGACAACCAGATCATTTTTACCTTCGAACAGGATGTCTGTACCGATATCGGCAAGCTTCATCTTCAGCTTTCCTTTACGAAATACTTTCCAGAATTTCCAGCCGACTTTCTCACTCTCAAAATCAGATACGATAAAAAAATAGTCTCGATCCGCGCGGGGGTTGGCGTAACTTCGCAAGCTCAGCAGTTCGTAGTTGTTGCCGACTCGGGATTGACCGGCGAGTCCGGGAACGATGGCCACCACCGCGTCGGCCAAGGGTGTCTTGCCAGCGACACGCAGCACCGAGGTGATGATCTGAAACATACCGGTGGCAAACATCAGCAAGGGTACCGCAGCGCTGACCTTGGTGATGACATTTCCGATGTTATAGGCCATATCCATAGCTCCCCGGATGTTGGCCGGGGAGGCCAGTCCGGTACCGGCCAATGGGGATCCGGCAAATATCACGCGCCTTTTGCCACGTCCCCGATCCAAAGCCTCGACCCACCAACGGGTTACCACGCCACCGCGGCTGTGGCTGATCACATCCACATCGGCGTTAGTATTGCCCATGGCAAGCGCAAGTGTGTGGGCATTTACAAACGGACTCTTCGATAGAGTGGCATGGTCGAAGGTGAGTATCTGGTCGTATTGCCGGCTTGCCCAGCGCAGGAATTCATCACCGGCCTTGAAGCCTCTTCTGTCTATCTGGTCAAAGTAGGCATCCGATTTGCTGAAGGTGCCGTGTACGAACAGCAGAATTTTTTTCCCTTTGCCCAAGGGTTTGATATCGGTTCCATCACCGACGATTTTGCCGTTCTTCCATTCGCGCAAACCCCGTTCGGGGGTTAATTTATCATCGAGCAGGGACACCGCCTGGGTGACCTGATTATAGGGTAACAGTGACATCGGACGTTCCAGCTTGACCTGTTCCCTGCCCGTTACTTTGCGTGGGCGTCCCCTTCGCTTGGGTGAAACCGGGGTCAGTGGCCGCTCTTCAAGGCTCAGGGCTTCGCCACCGATATCCAGCACCCGCATCTTGGTCATTTGCAAGGCCGCTTTTTTCGCGCCGGCGCGGCGAGGGCCCGGTCGGCCGAGTGAGTCGGCTGATTTCAGGGTGTCGGGATCCGGCGTGAGATTCAACTCCTCAAGCGCTCGATCCAGATGTTTACTGTTTACACGTATTTCGTCTGTCATGACAATTGATTATTGATGGGTAGTGGGGTGGCGCCCTGGGGATCGCTTCTGGCGCGGCGCACATCGATCAGAAACTGGAATCGGTCAGGATCGCTGAGTGACTCGATGCCTGCATCGCAAGCGGCGAAGAAACCGCTGTTGGAGGTCAATAGAGTACTCTCGACAGGTACCAGATGCCCGGCGGATACATAGGCGTAAATACGCTCCAGATGGGCCTTGGAGTACATCCAGGACGGTGCACCCATGTCCTCAGTCAGTTCTTCAGCGTCCGTCTCACCGTCGGGGTAGTCGCCTTGAACAAAATAATCCGCCTGTTGCGGGCTGCGCCAGTAACCTGGAAAAGCGTGACCTTCGATCAGAAACAGTACCGGATGGATCTCAATGTATTCCAGGCAGGCTGCCAGCAGCAATGTCAGGTCTATGCAGGTGCCATGAGAGCGGCGTAACACCTCCGATGGACTGCGCACCCTTTGCGCTTTGGCGTAGTAGGAGGGGGGTGGATTGATGTATTGCAGACGGTGGTCGAGGACAAGTGCTGACCAGATTGTTCTGACCTGGGTATCCACCGGACCGTAGGGATCATCCACATAGAGGCCGTAACTCTGGTAGCCATCAAAACCGGCATTTGGATCGTCGCTCAATGCGCTTAAATAGCGTCGAGCACCGGCTACCGCGTCGATCACGGCGACATCCCTGGGTAACACGAAGGATGGCAGCCAGATGCGATCTTCGTCTGTGTCGCTCCACTCCTCGAGTGGCGCAACATCCACCTGGTAAGTCTTCTCCTCGATGACATTGTCGTGGGCGGTAATACGTACATAGACGGTGGTTCGCAAAGTCTCCGAGAGTGTTCGCAGGTAGTCCCAGGAGAGTGGTATTCGAATGTACTTGCCGATATCCTCTGGCTTTCCCACCTCGCCGGTACTGTGGGAGCCCCGGTAGGGGTACTCCTCCGCACCGATACGGGCGACGACTTCCACGTGCACCTTATCCGGGGAGTTTTGCGAGGTGCGTGTTACGTTGAACTGAGTGAACAGGTGGCCGCGATTGTGCAGGATGGCGTAGTTGAGACGCTGATAAGGTGCAATATCGAGTAACAGATCACCAACCCCGTCCCCAGTACCCGTGGATGGTCGTTCAGTCAGTGGCAAACTCTGCTCACGCTGACTGATTTGATATAACAGGGAGGTGTTGGACCAGAGAACGATACCGCTGCCCTGCATACGGTACTCATCGGGCAGTTTTCGGGTCTCTTCGAAAGCCGCCTGAAAGGCGGGTAGAACGTAAGTGTCGGGATCGTTGTGCCAGGCGCGATAGAGACTGGCAAAAAATATCTCGGCCAGATGGTCATCGATCTCATCCTGAAATCCCACTGCAACCCTGGCGCCGAGAGCGACAGCCAAGGCACAAAGACGGGCAGCGGAGTTATAGACATTGACCGATACAAGGGCCGGTTTGAGTGCGCCGGCATTGACGATTTCAGCCAGTTCTTCAGGCTTCAGGGCTACCGCCACTCCTTGCGGATCGGAGATGATAAAGCCATCCTCATGCCGGCCCACCCCTTCGCTGATTTGCGGCGGTAGATAGTGTAGCGCCTGGTGCAGATCGAAACCGGCCAGATGGACGAGACCGGGAGACTGGGCCGCGATGCGATCTTTCAGCGTGGTAATGTTGGGATTGGGAAGCACAAAATCCCAGTCTTTCAGATCCAGGTTGATGCGCATCAGTTCCACTTCAGAGCGGAAGCTGTAGAGCGCCTCCAAAGGTTTTGGTGCGCATTGGGCCATCAGTATGTTGTCGTCCCCGATGGTTGCGTAATCACTGTCGGCGTGTTCCAGCGGCAACACCCGGGTGATCAGAAAAGGCAGTGGCGGTTGTTGTGCCTTGCGGGTTTCACGGGTCAAAGTGGATAGAAAGTACTCCCAGGGAAAAATTCTCAGTGCCCAATCCTTGGATTCACTTTCAAATGGCGGTAGTGTCACTTCGACGATGCCGCCTTTCGCCAGGCGGCTGATAATTTCCTTATGTTTTTTTGGATTCTTCAGCTCGATAAAGATCTCAGCCGCTTGTTCGACAGCCTGGCGACGGCGTTCAATGATGGCGTCACTGGTCAGCCAGCGGCGACGATTGCGCAGGGAGCGACTCCAGCGAATGGCTGCGGCCTGGAATTTGGCCCAATCGCAGGTCAGCGTGACTTCATTGCCATACAGCGGGCGCAGAGTGACGCTGCGCTGCTGATCAATCTTGGAACTCATAAGCTGTTGATCCTCTTTGTATTTATTATTCCAACAAAGCGGCTTATTTGGTTTCCGGTAGACCCCTAATCAATATAGGAAGCATAGACCCACTTTCAAATTATGTCCTATGGATAAATAGAGTGTTTCTACCGATTTGCAGAATGGGTAATCAATGATTTCACAGTCTGAAAACTCACATGGTCTGGCTGTTTATTGGTTATGACAACTGATTTCGGCTACCGACAATGAGATCGCCGGATCTGTTCTTCAGTTTTTGTAAGTCGCAAAAAAACTTGCTCGTGACTCTGCGGAGAAATCGTGGCCCGTAGCATCCGTGTCTGTTTGGAAAGAGTATCTGAACTGCTGCCACTTATTCCAATTCGGTTCGGTTTTTTACTGTATGCCAAAAGGTCAATGAGACGTTCTGTCTTGTTTAGCAATCCCTTGCCTGATATCTGAATGTCCATTGGTTGAGATGCGACACACCGGCTAACAAATTCACTCAGAATCAGTATTGAATCCAACCTGCAAAACCCGGCGTATAGGTAACTGAACGCAGCAATTTCTGCGAATCCAAACTGAAAAACAGAGGAATAACACCATGAATAAAATCGTACTCACTGCAGCCGCCATGATCCTATCGACCAACCTCTACGCCGGTGCATTTGATGTAACGGGTCAAAATCCCGATCTCTATGAGGGCACTGCAGAATCGACCCAACTCGCAACCGCAGTACAACCGGGAATTGGCGATTCTTACGCTAACTCAATTCTCCACGCGGGCGGCTATGCTGATACCCGTCATGTTGCACAAAATGGATTGGATGAGGGTTACGGCAGCATCCTGATCGATGTCGGTGCACCGGTTACTTGGTAAGCCATTCGAAGAACTAGGGCCTGTTAACAGGCCCTGGCTGGAGTTTGTCTCCATCTCTTCACCATTGCAGTCCATCCTTGGTTTCAAAACGCTATCCTGTTTACATACCCATTCCCGGATAGATTTGAGACTACACACCAGATTCCAAAAAGATAGCTAGACAAAAATTACCACCGCTAATAAGTGTGGCGTAGATTCCGATAACTTAATACCAGGGAACAAAGAAGCACCCATTAAGCAGAATGACGAAATAATAGTCTCGACAGTCACGTATAAACGCCCCTCTCCCTTGATGGGAGAGGGGTTGGGGAGAGGGTGTACGCGAAGCGTTTGGCCTGGCTTAAAGAGAAAACCTTACTAACCCTTCATTTTGATCAAATTGATTTCTCATCATGACTAAGCTGCTTATTCTCCCCCTCTCCCGCAAGGGGAGAGGAGGGGTAATATCCCAGACTATTTGACATTCTGACGATGGTTTCAGCACTGTCTACTTGATGATCTGTGCTTTTTTCAATGCTCAATCAGTGATAAAGCCAATGAACGATTAGATAGTTAACACCGTAATATAGGGAGTTTATGGGATAGCAGCGATTGTCCAATTATAATATCGATATAAAATGAGAAAGGATTGAGAATCGACTCATGGAATATGAAACTTTGAAAATATCCAAAGTTACAAAATTGAGCTGGTTTGAAAAACTCTGGCAGCACTTCTGTCGATGGGTTGTCAAAATCTTTTATCGCCAATTCGAGGTCTCGGGGCTGGAAAATCTACCCGATGATCGAGGTATTGTGCTCTGCGCCAATCATGTCAATGCCCTGGCCGACCCAGTGGTGATACAGGCAGCAACACAAAAGGCCATTCGACCTTTGGCACGCAGCGGTCTATTCGATAATCCCTTACTAAGGCCGGTCCTGCAACGCATTGGTGCGGTACCAATCTATCGTCGCGACGACCCGGGGGTTGATGTCAGTAGAAATACGGACAGCTTTGAAAAATGTTACGGACTGCTTGCAAAAGGGGAGACCCTGATTATCTTTCCCGAGGGACAAAGTCACGATGACTCCAGGTTATCCGTGTTAAAGACGGGGGCTGCACGCTTGGCTTTAGGAACGATTAAAATGGCCGGTGTCGAACCTGCAGTCATTCCTGTCGGTCTGACCTTTCCGCAAAAGGGTCAATTCAGAAGTGCCGCTTTGGTGCAGTTCGGCAAGCCGATCGATCTGACATTTCCTGCAAGTTTTACCGATGAGCTGAAAGCGAACGAACTCACCGAAAGAATCAGACTTGGCCTGACGTCACTCACGCTGAATGCAGAGAGTTGGGAAGAGATTTATCTCGTCAATCGGGTAGAGCGATTTTTCGCCTTACGTCACGGTAGATACCATCGAAGAAATCTGCAACAGAGATTTCGTGCCCAGCAACGCATCATCGATGCACAAAAGCTGCTTAGAAACTATGAGCCTGACCGGGTGAGGGCACTGATTATCCAGCTCAAACATTTCGAAAGAATCTGCCACTATTGCGGTGTCAAAGATTATCAGCTTTCGATAGATTACAAGCCTACCTTGATCGTGCTCTATGTTTTTAGAATGGTAGGAATGGTGATGGTTGTGTTCCCAGTTGCGCTTTGGGCTATTGTCAATAG
>JAHRHW010000505.1 GCA_019100305.1 Candidatus Thiodiazotropha taylori
TGGAGACCCCGGTCTACGGCTTTCTCGCCGACTACTTCGACCGTCCGGACGGCGGTGAGATCGAGACCGATCAGCTGATCCACCCCAAGGTGGAGGCGGAGCTGGCCTTCGTCACCAAGGCGCCTCTGAAAGGTCCTGGCTGCCATATCGGCAATGTGCTGGCAGCCACCGATTTCGTCATTCCGGCGGTCGAGGTGATCGACTCGCGCTATGAGAATTTCCGTTTCGACCTGATCAGCGTGATCGCCGATAACGCCTCCTCATCCCGCTTCGTACTGGGTGGGCAGATGGCCGATCCGGCGGATGTGGATATGCGCACCCTGGGTGTGGTGATGGAGAAGAACGGCCAGGTGGTCGAGCTGGGTGCCGGTGCTGCAGTACTGGGTCATCCCGCCGCCAGTGTGGCGCTGTTGGCCAACATGCTGGGTGAACGGGGTGAGGAGATTCCGGCAGGCACCCTGATCCTGACCGGCGGTATCACCGCCGCGGTCGCCATGGAAAAGGGCGACTGTCTGAATGTGAGATACCAGGGATTGGGCAGTGTGGGGATGCGGTTCGTATAAGACGCCAGCAGAGCGTCAATGCCGAATCTCCCGATCCTTGGGCAGGGCATTGGTTGCCCTGTCCATAAGAACATGCCAACCATCCCCCTTGGGGATGGAGATGAGAGGATGAGCAGATGAGTAACCATCATCGAACTGAACAACGCAACCGTTGGCGCTATACGCCTTGGTTGCTCCTGTCCCTATTGATCAGTGGATGTGAAGCGCCTCTCGATCTGACCCTGGTGGAGCGGGAGATCAAGAAGCCGATTTATCGTTTCGATCAGCTGAAAGCGGCGGCCTCCAATCACCGCCGGATCATCGCGGTTGGGGATTACGGTACGGTCCTGACCAGCCTCGATAAAGGGGAGACCTGGCAGCGTACCCAGCTGCCGACCAAGTCCTCTCTGGTGGCGGTGGCGAGTTGTGAAGATGGCAGCTTTGCCGCTATCGACACGGTGCGCAAAGTCTGGATCTCCAATGCCAAAGGGAGTGAGTGGCAGGCGACCCAGCTGCAGACCATGGAGAGTCCGATGGCGGTTACCTGCGACCCACGTGGCCGATTCTGGATCACCGCCAGCTTCAGTACCCTGATCCATAGCGACGAGACCCAGGCCAACTGGCAGGAGATCTCACAACAGGAGGATATGCAGTTCACCTCAATCCAGTGGCTCGACCGGGATAATGGGGTGGTCGCAGGAGAGTTCGGTTCCCTCTATTTCACCCATGACGCTGGCGAGAGCTGGGAGCGGGGTAACGATATCCCCAACGAGTTCTATCCGATGGCAGCCTGGTTTCGCTCCCTGGATGAGGGCTGGGTCGCGGGGCTCAGCGGCACCATCCTGCATACCAGCGATCGGGGTGAAACCTGGCAGCGCCAGGAGTCGGTCAGCAAGGCGCCGATCTACAATCTGATTCCCCAGGGCGATCGCCTTTATGCCACCGGCGACAACGGTACCCTGTTGCAACTGCAGGGGGATCGTTGGCAGCGGGTGCCGGATGCGCCGCGACTGTTTTCCTATCTGATCACCGCCATCCCCCAGGGCGATGAGCGCCTGCTGGTGATGGGCGGGCGGGGCACCATCAGCCCGATTGCGACCCCTGCTGAAGGAGCCGTCCAATGACTATGCACGCCTTCTCACACTGGTTGAAAAACATCGACAACCTGGTGTTCAAATTTCCCAAGATCTTTCTCGCGGTGATCGCGGCGCTGACCATCTTCTTCGCCTTCCAGGTTCCGAAGGTGCAGATGTACTCCGACTTCGCCGATCTGCTGCCCCAGGAGCATGAGTACATCAAGCTGCACAACTCGATCCGCGACACCTTCGGCGGCGCCAACAATGTGGTGATGGCGGTGGTGGTAGATGAGGGTGATATCTTCACTCAGGAGACCCTGGCGCGGATTCACCGCATCACCCAGGCGGTGGATAACGTCAGCGGCGTCAACCACAATCTGCTGGCCAGTCTGACCCATCGCACCTCGCGCAAGGTCTGGCTGACCGATACCGGTGATGTGAACTCCCAGCCCTACTACGATCCCCTCAAGGAGCGCTGGAGCGATGTGGAACTGAACAAACTGCGGGACGATGTGATGAACAATCCGCGGGT
>JAHRHW010000506.1 GCA_019100305.1 Candidatus Thiodiazotropha taylori
GGTCAACTCAGGGGATGGTCAGCTGTCGATCAACGGCACCACCCGGTTGAATGCAGCCGATGGTTTCCCCTCTGAATACAAGATAACCGGCAAATCCTGGCGGGTAGTGGATATCCCGGAAGCCGAAGTGCTGATCTCACCCGACATTCAATTCAAGCATCAGGCCGATGGTACTGAAGTGCGTGGTCTGATCAAGGTGCCGTATGCCCGATTGCGGCCAAGGGAGTTACCCAAAGGCGCGGTTTCGGTCAGTTCGGATATGGTGCTCAAGCAGTCTGAAGAGGCAGATGAGCCGGATCAGCGAGAGGCCCCCTTTCGAGCTGAAGTGCGGCTCGCTTTGGGTAAGCGGGTCAGCTTTGATGGATTTGGTCTGAGGGGCAACTTCAAAGGTGATCTGTTGATCATCGATGAGCCAGGTCGCCCGGTGATCGGTCGCGGCCGCCTCGGTATTGAAGAGGGCGTATACAAGGCCTACGGACAAGATCTGAAGATAGAGCGGGGTTATGCCCTGTTTGCCGACAGTCCGGTGGATAATCCTGGGATCAATATTCGGGCCGTGCGGGAGGTGGATGATGTGGTGGCCGGGTTGCGGGTCAGTGGTACCCTGAAGAGCCCCAAGCTCGGTCTGTTTTCCACGCCTGCAATGTCAGAGAGTGATGTATTGAGTTACATACTGACCGGCAGGCCTCCCGGTGAATCCTCTGGTCAGGTGGGACTGGCGGCGGCATTGAAAGCGAGTGGCGCCAGTGACCTGGCCACTGAACTGGGGCGGCGTTTCGGGCTGGAGGAGTTCAGGCTGGACACGGGCAGCAGTCTGGAGGAGGCCTCATTCGTTGCCGGTACCTATCTCTCTCCCAGGCTCTATGTCCAATATATCAATGAGCTCTCCAGTGCGGAGAGCAAGTTGCGCATGCGTTATGACCTGACCGATCGCTGGCAGCTGGAGGCGGAGACCGGTCGCACCCAGGCGGGTGATTTTTTCTATACCTTTGAGAAATAATGTAATTATTATCAGCCTGTTAGGTTAATTAGGCTGATATCTGCAGCTTTCTCCTATCCAGCCGTTTTAGTTCGATTGACCATTGTGACTTGGTGGTCTAGCCGATTTCCAGAATTTTTTTCCTTTTCGTCTCTAATAATTGAACGATATTTGATTGAGTGGCGATTTTTTGATCTGCATCAGCCTTTATCTGTTGTGTTTCTATGGTTCTTTGTCCAATATTTAGTTGGACAAGGATCTTAGGACAATGGGTATGTCTGATTCAAAAATTTACAGTATCGGTCTGATATCAAGCCTTACCGGTGTTAAGGAGGCGACGCTACGCAAATGGGAGAGTCGTTATGGCTATCCTGATCCCGAGCGTTCGGATAGTGGCCGTCGTTACTATTCGCAAACCCATTTAAGTAATCTGATCTCAATTAAAGAGCAGGTGGATACAGGGATCCCGATTCGTAAGGCGATTAAGAATCTGAAAAACAACATTTTACCGGGACAGGTAAACGTTGATCGAAGTTTCAACGGTATAAAGGCTTACGCAGTGGCGCTTGAGGCGTTGAAAGCCCACGATCTGGAGCTGTGCAAGAGTGAACTGAGAAAAATGCTCAACAAAGGAGACCTGATTGAGTGCGTTGAGCAGGTTTTAGCGCCAATGATGGTGGAAGTTGGCGAGTGCTGGTATCGCGGGGAGATCAGTCCCTATCAGGAGCACTGTATTTCGAGTCTGCTTGAGCTGGCATTGATTGAAGCCTCAATGAAAAAGAGAGTGACTCGGAGAGGCAAAAACATCCTACTTACGACGCCCTATGGTGAACTGCATACA
The DNA here is from genome assembly GCA_019100305.1 of Candidatus Thiodiazotropha taylori. GTDB lineage: Bacteria > Pseudomonadota > Gammaproteobacteria > Chromatiales > Chromatiaceae > Thiodiazotropha. Next base: position 1,821 of record JAHRHW010000506.1, read on the forward strand.
TTAGGTCTTAGTTTGTTGGAGATTGTTCTCGCATCCATCGGTGGACGTTGTCTGAACATAGGCGGTGGATTGTCTTTTCCAGAAGTCTGTAAAGCTGTGCATGCCTACTCCATCGAGATCGTCTGCATCAGTGTGAGTCTCTACTGCAAACCCAGGATTACCCACCAATATCTGGCAGAGTTAAGGGCTTCTTTACCAAAACAGGTAGCGCTTTGGGTTGGAGGTCAGGGGATAAATCTAATGAAGAGCCTGCCGGCTGGCGTAACCTACTGCGCAACGGTTGGTGAGGCGGCAGATCTCTACTCATCTCTACCCAATTACAAC
>JAHRHW010000507.1 GCA_019100305.1 Candidatus Thiodiazotropha taylori
GCTTTATTCACAGAACAGCAATCTCTATCGGGATAACCCGAATGGACGAAAAATCTCATCCGGAAATTGATGACTATCATCGCGAAATTACCGCAATGGGCTGGCCTGTGCTTCCCATAATGGAAGTCGATGCAAGGGAAAAAGAAGATATGTCAATGTTAGTTCAGTCTCTGCTCTACACAATTGATCCAACTGCAGCAGAATAGTATGAATCTCAATCTTAGAACTGGAATATACCTGGAGCCAACACCAGCAGGTGCCTATTATGCAGTCAGTTCAACCCACGATGAACCAGCCAGACGCGTCCTGATCGGAGTGATGAGTGAAAACAGTTTACCGTCATCTGACGTCACTCGAATATCCCATTGGAGTGGTGAGTCAGAAACGGACACCATGAGTTTGATCAAACGGTTACAGGATATGTCACTGCTTTCCGGCAATGAAACTCAATTGACTGTGCCTGTAGGCTCTCTGGAAGATGTGTTACCAAATCTATTGGCCAAGGTATCGGTTGAGGGTAAAGCGCTACTTGCGGATGATCAAGGTTTCTACCTTAGTACCAGTAACTTTCCTCACGAAGCAGCTGAGGCGCTTTCGGCTGTCAGTGCGGATCTTGGCTCGCTTTATGATCGGCATCGACTGTTGTTAAAAAACAATCTATCTCTCGATGTTCAGGCCTGGGCGCTCTCCGATGCGGCGGGTAACAGTCAGCTGGGATTTTGGCCAATCTACATCGGTAATCAGCGATTTGTACTTATTATCCAGGGTAGACCAACGCTGAATCAGCCTTCTTTCAGGGATCTGATATGGGTTTTGTTACTACGTTATTCCGAAACGTTTAATATAAGGGGCAGTTCATCTAATGGATGATCGTGAATATGAACAGTTATTGCAGTATGCCAAGCAGTTCTCTGGTGTAACTGAGGATATGGAGAATACACTGCAGGGGCTTTACGAACGTGTAAAGCCCCATATGGCAGAGGTAACAGACAGCTTCTATACGGTACTGCTGGATATACCAAAGGCAGAACCTTTTCTCCTTAATAGGCTTGATGCATTGAAAGAGACCCATATCAGATGGATGGAATCTGTTTTTAGTGGGCCTTTCGATTTGGACTATGTGAAAGCGATGTATCGAGTCGGTGATGTGCATGTGAAGGCGGAATTGCCAGTGGAGTTCATGGCGGGGTCTATGGCTCTGATAACAACCCGACTGCACCAATTGCTCGGTGCGATATATAAAGATAGACCAGAAAAACTGATAGAGTCGGTTAGCGCAGTTAACGCTATTTTGGGTTTTACCTTGATGGTAATGCAACAATCCTATGAATCCTCCAGGTTGGCTGAAGAGTTGGAAAAGTTTTTGAAAATAACTGGCATGAGTCGCACACTTTTCGACAATCTTGCAAGTGCTTACAAAGAGTAGTTATTGGAATAAGTTACTAAGTTTTATTAAAGGAGTAGAAAAATGCGCGAAGATATGCTCGCATCGATTCTAAGTGATTTAAACGGGAGTTCAGCTGATATTGAAGCCTCCGCGGTAATATCAACGGATGGTTTGATCATGGCGTCATTGTTACCCGCCAATTTGGATGAGGACCGTGTCGGGGCGATGAGTGCGGCAATGTTATCCCTGGGTGATAGGACAGCTTCTGAATTGACGCGAGGGAGTTTGGAGATGGTGCTTATAAAAGGAAGTCAGGGCTATGTGGTTATGACTCATGCAGGCGAAGAGGCTGTAGTCTCTGTCCAAGCCAAATCAACAGCAAAACTCGGCTTGGTGTTTTTGGATATAAAAAGAGCGGCTGAAGCAATTTCTAAAGTGATTTGATAAGGCTTTGCGTGTATCACATTAATGTGGTGGCATGGATGCGACTACACCCGAAAAACGACAGTGTAGTTAGTGGTTACTGTTGTTGGGATCTCTTTTTGTTTGAGGCATTTGATAATGCCGGATATGGAACCTGAAGATATTAATGGTAATTACGTAGAGAAAATACTTATCTTCAATGATGGCAGTAGACGTAAAGTACTCGTAACAGAAAAAGAAACGCCATTTCAAGATGGTAGGTTAATCGTCTCTCGTACAGATGCGGCAGGCATTATTACTCATGTAAACCAGTCGTTTGTCGAAATGTCAGG
>JAHRHW010000075.1 GCA_019100305.1 Candidatus Thiodiazotropha taylori
AGCGTTTCCAGACTTTCATTACCTCTGTTAGAAGCAGCATTTAGGATTGATGACAGATCAGATAGCGTCTCACGGGAATCTATAGAGAAAAACAGGTTATAGATAGCAAGTGCATCTGTCACTGTCACTATGCTATGGGCACCGAATGGCGAGCGTGTTTCAACACTCATCATGATCGGTGTAGAGACATACATACCGGCCGATGATACAACGTCACCGCTCGCAATAATATTGCTGATAGGCAGAATGTTGGAGATGCCAATCGAATTATCTGGCGAGAGCGTGTTGTGGATGGCTTGGAGTATCCCTCCGGCCACTCCTGTTACCCCCGGCGCGTTGTAGAGATAGGTATGAGCTATATTGATCGGATAATCGATTGCGAGATTCGTTGCCAGAAAGCCGCCCAGGGAGTGGCCGGTAACACTGAAACCCGATTGCAATGTACCGCTATCCAGCCATTCACGCACTTTCGCATTGAACGCGGCATATTGCGATTGCCATTCCGCTGTACCAAGAAGACCGATATCAATTATATCGGTCTGAACATCATCTAAATCAGTGCGTTCCGTGCCGCGAACAGCGACCACTTGCTCGCCCGTCGCGATATGCTCAAAAAGGGTAACGTTCAAACCAGTCGGATTAAGAAAGGTATGCTCCTGACCGAATTCATCAATGTAGAACTCTTCCACTTGGCCGTCGTATTGGTCCAAAACGTACCAATTCCTTGCAAAGTCATTGGCTTGCGTCTGGGACATACCCCTTTCGCTATTCATTAAGGCTATTATGTAATCTGGTTCTGACATTCCCGCAGATAAATCAGAGTAAGCAGCAAGCGCAAGCTCTGCATTCACTTGGTAGTTCGTAATGGTCGTCATTTATTGATTCCTTTCTTAAAAATTGACGTGATCAAATTTAAATCTCCTTCTACATTCCGAGGACAACTATATGTTGAAGGATGCCAAAACCCCTGAATATCACCTCCACCACGTCCGTATTTGATAGAGGTACCGAGTATTTTATTGTCAATTCGACGATATACTAAAGTTGTATATTTGATCAATATCGGATCATCTTCATTTAATACTATTTTTTCTATTTCATAATAATACTCTTCGGATTCTTTTGAATTCTCTTTACTTTTAATATTGATGTTCCCATACTTATCAAATCTATCCTTCGGCAAATGGACTATCTCGTAGACTTCTATTCCTCCATCTTCCGAACACATATCACGTATTTGTGCATCGTAGTACATCTTCTTACCTGCAAACGGCCAGAAGCCACCACCGAACCAGACAACAAACAGCAGACCACCCAGTGCATAGTACGCGTAGCGATTCAGATCTCTGATGACTGTAGCGTTACGCCAGAAGCGATAGATCAACCGGCCGATAAACAGCCAGATGCCGATCAAGCCCAGGAGATAGAGACCGCTCATGCCGCATCTCTCCAATTGGCTGTAAGTTCTGGATTATTGTTTTTATTGGCGACGATCTGCTCTGGAGTAAGATCAACCAAGGATTCGACTTCGAGGTTTTGGTAGGAAAGTTTGAGCTGCGGGTTGTCTGTTGTTCTATCAATGAAGAGTTCTGCTTCTATTGCATAGATGGCTTGATAAAGCGCTTCTCGATCATCAATAGCCGGGAGCAACTCACTGACCCCAAGCAACCGACTCAAAGAACGTGCCCATTCCTCCAATGAATGATCCGCTTTCCAGGAAGCGGCCATGCAGATTGGCGTTATATCTTCGGTAAGATCAGCATTGGGGTCAAGTGCTGAAAACAGATTGCAGACCGCCAATACATCAGTAACATTCTGCATAGAATGTGCTGACTGCCAATTTTCGCCCTCATTATCAAAAGGAGTGATATTACCTGGCAAGTGACCGGTTCTTGATATAGTATCCTGGGCCGCCACCAGATTGTCGATTATATTTACCGGAAATTGACCTACTGTTGTCATCCCCATTTGGTTGATATCAATCTGCACCATCGCCCTGAAGAACCATTCAGTGTCGTCGCTGCCGATGATTCCGGTATCGAAACCCAGCGCATTATAGGTCAAAACCTCCCCCACTCGATTGGGATCGAGTCGGGACAAAATTAGCGCCAGATGACCACCCAAAGAATGGCCTGTGGTATCTATGGTTGCGACTGTGTCTGGGATGATATCCAGCCCTTGCATCGGTTCGGCTGGGACCAGATAACGGTAGTGTGTGCCTGTAAAGGGTATACCGTCTTCATATTCTATGTACTCTAACCCCTCTGGTGGTGGCTCCGTATCTTCGTAGAGATCATATTGATGCGCAAGTTGGTCTTCAGGAGTTATCAGACGTTGGTAGTAGTTAAAAAGATCGATCGCCTGGTTCAGTGCAATTCCATCAGCACCGATATCTGCAATATCGGCAAGGGTGAGATCTATTCCCAACTGGGCGGTCGGTTCAGTTCCACGCATAGCGAAAACAAATTCACCTGGATTATGGACGCGCTCAAAGACGGTGGCGGAAAACCCAGTGGAAGTATTGGGGAGATGGTGGGCTACTCGCCAATGGCGCACAAAATCTTCAGCTTGAATTTGAGAGAAGCCTTTGTCTTCATCAACAATGCTATTAAGGTTGACTAGTGCTGTTTTTAGATCATCACTATCTCTTATTCCTTCAAGATCGGTATAGCTTGCTTCAGACAATAGAGCATATTCATAAGATATCCTTAGCATTTTATTATCTCCCTATACGTTTAATTAGATACTTATAATCATAAAACTCTTGCCTGGATATTTTTCCACCATCAGGCTCACAAGAGGTCTTAAATATCCAAATTTTAAAATCCCTGATTTTATCAGGTTCTAATGAATTTTGCCCTGAATTGAAATCGACATACTGTGCTAATATCTCATTCGTTTTGGTATCAATAACGCGATTATCGCTTTTAATTACACCAAGAAAGTTTTTTCCGTAGTAATATCCCAAACAAATCGTTGATTCAGTATGTACCTTTCCTTGTTATCCGACTTCTCATAATCACTTGACCGCTTATAAGTCAATATATCGGCTACTCCAGGATTCTCCATCTTCCACTCCTCAAGGGTTTTATAGACCGTAAATCCTCCTTCTGTAGCGCAGTAATATTTGTGTGCGATATGAAAGTGGATAAAGTCCCAGAGCACTATCAGGTACATGGCTATCGCAGCTAACTGCACCCCCTTCCAGCCGGGCTTACCCTTCTTTCTTGCATACCGAATGCCAAAATATATCATAGCAATAGATATGATCAGATAAACAACAAGTCCGATCAGTATTATAAAACCGACTACCATGATGGTCTCCTGATTATTGGGATTGCCGTCTATTATGATGTGCTAGCAAAAAAGCCTCTTCATCTTTCTCTAAGACTTTCGTTACCATGCTTAAACAATGGTGCCATAAAATACTCAATCAAACGTCTCTTACCAGTCTTCATTTCTGCAGTCACTTGCATTCCAGGAATTAGGCGAACTTCTTTACCCTCCACATCAATTGTGTTCTTATTCATTTCCAGCAATAGACGATAGAGAAGTCCCCGTTTCTCATCGATAATGGCATCATCTGAGATGTTCTTAACCTCTGCTGCTATCACACCATATTTTGTGAATGGAAAGGTATGAATTTTTATTTCTACCGACATTTGTTTATCGATAAATCCAATATCCTTGTTTTCAACAAGCACCTCAACAACCAGACTCTCTTCATCCGGTATGATTTTCATCAAATGCTGAGCTTCGATTACCACGCCACCTTGGGTTGTTATTTCCAACTCTTGTACTTGACCACCTATCGGTGCGTATAATATCTGGCGTTCATTAAGATCATTAGCCTTCTTCAACTCTTGCTGCAGGGCCAATATTTCTCTCCGATATTCGGTAATCTCTGCCAGGATTTTGATCCTTGTTTCTGCTTTTACAGACTCTATTTGCCGTTGGGCCTGATTTTTTGTGGCTTCGAGTTGCTTGAGTCTCTGTTTCTCTGCTGCTAATTGATGCGCTTGCTGGATTCGCTCCTGTTCCAGTTGAAGGTACTCTGTTTCTGTGGCGTACTGTTTTTTATAGAGACCTTTGACGATGGATACCCTTTTTTCTATTATCGGTAGTGTCTTTTTCAATTTATCAATCTCTATCCTGGTTGTCTTGTGTTCTGCTTCTGTCGCTTGCTTGGCATTGATCATGGCTGATTCATTTGCCCTGATATGCAACCATTGCTCCTGTAGCAGGTTATTAAAATAGAGATGTCTGGCACTATTGCCGTCCGATTGATCAATTTTTAACTCATCATTCGTTGAGTCGCCCCTTTTTTTTTAAGTCTTTTCAGCAGCGCAGTATTGACTGCCAGCTTCATCTCAGCGTTTAACAGCTCCTCTTTAAGACGGCTTTCATCCGCACCGGTGAGCGTGCTATCGAGTTCAATCAGAGGCTGACCCTGCTTTACATACTCCCCCTCTCTGACCAGAATATTCTTCACCACCCCTTTTTGCAGGGGCTGAATCACTTTTACTCGTGATCCCGGTAATATCTTTCCTTCTGCACTGGCGACGATATTGACTTCTCCAAAGATTGCCCAGACTATACCTATCAGTAGAAAAATGATTATGCTTTTTGCTAACCAGCGAGTTAAAGGGTTCGGTGGTGTCTCCTGGATCTCCAGTGCTGCAGGAAGAAAGGCATTGAGTGTTTGATCTTTATCCTTGTCACCCAGTGCATGACGGTTACTCCAGACATCTTTGAAACTGTCTATTATGGTGTTCATACAATCTCACCTAATGAACCTCTGATTGAGATACTTTTCGTGATCCCGGCGAATGACGGAATCTATGTTGTTGATTATCCTGTATCCCGGCATTCGCCGGGATGACGACTTAATTAGACATTCCCTAGTTGTTGTCGGTTTTTGCGATTTCACTGATCAGTGACTCCCTTTCCTGTTCATCCAGCAGCTCCAAAGCCCAGCTCTCATCCACCTCTTCTTCAGACTGTAATTTGTCTACTTTATATTGATGTTTGGTGTTTGGCTTATTCTTGGGTAGTCGTCTACCGACAACTCTCTCTTCTTGGATCGGCTTGAGTGGCTTTACTGGCACCTGATGGAGCACAGGAGTGTGGTTTTGGTAGCTGTGCAGTTTGGCAAAGTAACCATTGATCTTTAGCAGACTCTGATGATTACCCTCCTCAATGATCCTGCCTTTCTCCATGACGATGATCCTATCGCACTGTCTGACTGTACTGAGACGGTGGGCGATAACGAATACCGTTCTGCCACGGCAGATATTTGCCATATTGTCCTGGATCACTCTTTCGGATTCGTAATCCAGGGCACTGGTGGCTTCATCAAAGATAAGTAGTCTTGGATTGCCGATAAGCGCCCGGGCGATGGCTAATCGCTGTCGTTGCCCTCCTGATAGATTACTCCCCTGCTCCCCTACCAGAGTGTCATATCCCTCCGGCAAGTCGACAATGAATTCATGGGCTCCAGCCAATTTTGCAGCCGCTATCACCTGCTCCATAGGCAATGCTGGATTAGCCAGTGCGATATTCTCGCGAATGGTCCGGTTGAACAGGAAATTCTCTTGCAGCACCACACCGATCTGCTGCCGTAGCCAGGCTGTATCAACCATGGTCAGGTCGACCCCATCGATCAGTAGCCTGCCCGATTCGGGTATGTAGAGTCTCTGTATCAGCTTGGTAATGGTGCTCTTACCGGATCCGGAGCGACCCACGATACCAATCACCTCACCAGGCCGACAGCTCAGACTGAGGTCATCCAGGATAATCGGACCGTCGGGACGATATCTGAAACGAACACGATCCAGGGTCACTTCACCTTTCAGTGATGGGAGTCGCGAGCGGTTCGGGTTAAATCCAGGCTCCCTTGGTGTGTTGAGAATATCCCCGAGTCTTTCGAGAGAGATCCCAGCCTGCTGAAAATCCTGCCAGAGCTGCACCAGTTTGAGAATCGGACTGCTAACCCGTCCCGCCAGCATGTTAAAGGCCACCAGTTGACCGACGGTCAGCTCGTTTGCGATCACCAGATGGGCACCCCACCAGATAATACCCAGAGTCATCAGCTTGTTGATCAATCCTGCAATCTGGTTGGCCACATTATTCAGGTTCTGGCTACGGAATGATGCGTGCACATAGCTGGAGAGGTGATCCTCCAGTTTTCGCTGCATCAGAGGTTCCACTGCCATTGATTTAACTGCGCCTATGCCGGTTATCGATTCGGTGAGAAAGGCCGTATTGGCCGCACCATGCTTGAATTTATCGTTCAATCTGTGGCGCAGAATCGGGGTAATGAAAACCGACAGCAGGACATAGAGGGGGATTGTGGCAAGCACAATCCAGGTCAGAGTGGGACTATAGTACCACAACACAGCGATAAAGACGAAAACAAAAAAGAGATCGATAACCAGCGTCAGGGCCGTACCTGTGATGAAGTTTCTTATGGTATCGAGTTCCCGAACCCGGGCTACATTCTGTCCCACCTGGCGGGACTCGAAATAGGACATGGGCAAGGCCATCAGGTGGTTGTAGAGCCTGGAACCCAGAGATACATCCACCCGATTGGTAGTATGGCTAAAGAGATAGTTGCGGATCCCGCCCATCAGGGCATCGAACACCACCAGTACAAAAAAACCCACTGCCAGCACATCCAGGGTGGTGAAACCTCTATGGACCAGCACCTTATCCATGACCACCTGAAAAAAGAGTGGTGTGATGAGGGCAAAGAGTTGCAGAAAAAACGATGCAATCAGAACTTCGCCAAACAGTTTACGGTATTTGACCAGTGCGGGAATGAACCAGGAGATATCGAACTTCTTTTGTAGACTCTCGCCCAACCCTTGTCGCCGGGTTAGCAGGATAAGCTCACCAGACCAGTTTGTTTGAAACTCTTCCTGAGTCAGAGTCTTTGGGCTATCGTCACGCAGATCATGGATCAACAGATTAGTAGATCTCTCTTCATCGGTTGAATCAGACTTGGAGGAGAGTCTGGCAAGAATCACATAACTGCCGTCACTAAGTTTGGCGATAGCCGGCAGTACCCTGTTCTGGACTTCCGACAGGGCGACCTTCAGTAGTTTTGCCTTTAATGTGAGCGCTTTTGCGGCCTGTAGCAGTTCGCTATCACCAAAGACCTGACCAGGCTTTGCGAACTGATGTGCGAGCTGTTCCGGTTCTGCAGGAAGCCTGTGAAACTGGGCAATTGTGACCAGTGACAATAGTCCGGTATCCATACCTGTCGAAATTCCTTTAAATCTCTGTCACAGACAATTGAGTTACTCAAAATGTACTCAAGTAGACATGCTAGATAATTGAGCAACGTATAGTCAACGGATTTCTTTCAACTTGTTTTTTATCTTTGTTTGATTTATAGAATTTACACTCACATGATGAGTTTCAGATAAATGATCAATGCACAATAAGATCAATTCAAATCGGTTTGGCATTTTTAAATGAAAGGATTACTTTCCATCAAAATGTTTTTTGACCTTTTGCTGACCCTTGTTACCAATTACGGTTTAAGAATCCGTAAATAATCACGCGAAGCTTTTTTGTATAAATAGGCGAGTGTCCAGCCAGCCCACATAAATGATGGCTGCCAGCAGCACCAATCCGCTGAATTGACTTCAACTCTTATGTGACAATCGATAAGCCAACACAATAGGCGCTGCAAAAGTGGTCACAATCACCATAATGATCACCGTCGCAAACAGGTCTGCGGAAAGAACCCCCAGACTCAAACCAACATTCGCAAATACGATGCCGACTTCACCACGAGGAACCATTGCCCAACCAACCGTGTTCTTATCGACGCCTGGCCCTGCCGCCCAACCTGAGACATACTTGCCAACGATCGCTGCAACGGAAACGGCCAGTGCAATACTCAGTATGGTCGGATTCGCCACCAGTGACGCCAGATCGACCTGCATGCCCGTGTAGAAGAAGAACACCGGCACGATAAAGATCACAAAACCATGAATAAGGTCTTCAATGTGCTTGTCGCTGTGTTTGTTGATGGTGCCTTCCAGGATGCGCATCGTCTCCTTCTCACACTTGGTGTCTGTGTGCATCAGACGTTCACGCAACTCCATGATCGCTTCCGGCTCCTTGAAGTAGCGGAAGTGTACTGGATCGAGGGCCAGCCCTACCGCGTAAGCGCCAACGATCATCTCGAGGCCGACCGAGTAGGCAAGCACCGCAAACACGATACCTATGCCCATGACGAAGGCCGCCTTCATTTCGAGGCTATCCTCCAGCCGGCTTACCCAATAGCTGAGGCCCGGCGCGATGCTCTGGCCGAACAGGATCGCCACGGCGAACAGCAGTACCGCTTTGGCGATGATAACAAACATGCTACCGATACCAATCGTTTCGGCGTCGCCGCTGGTAGCGGCCAGTGACGAGACGAACGCGAGAATCACAAGACCCAGTACATCGTCGATGACGGCTGCGGAGCGGACCATGATCGACTCCGTGGAGTCCTTCTGCCCCAGATCCTCAAACGTTCGCGTGGTGATGGCGATGGAGGTAGCGGAGAGTGCCGCGCCGAAGAACAGATAGACCACATCGGACTGGCCCGGCATCAGGGTCGCCAGGGTGATGTAGCCAAGCGCCATCGGTGCAACCACACCGACGATGGCGACCGCCAGGGAACGCAAACCGACGCTCATGATATCTTCAATGTTCGACTCGAGGCCGATCTTGAACAGCAACAGTACGACCGCGTATTCAGCTATGATGCGGATGAATTCGGTGGTTTTGATCGGCTCCAGCCAGTCGAGACCGGTCATCAGAGCAAAGTTACCGGCAACGATGCCGGCCGTTATGCAGCCCAGGACGGCTGGAATATTAATCAGTTTGAAGAGACTGGCGAACGCCCGGGCAAGTACCATTGCCACGGCAAACCAGATGAAGGATTGCAGGATGACTTCGTGAGCGCCACCTCCATGTTCAGCGCTGTGCTCTCCCTGATTGAGCCATAGGAGTACAACGACAGACACCGTGAGAAGCAGTATCTGGAACGAGCGTTTAGAGAGAGGCATGCATTGCTCCTTTCCAGTCACAGAGTTTTTCTTACCTTAGCATGACAAACTTGCATAAACCACGGATTGCAAAGGTGTGAACGGTGTGTGACTGTTTGTAATGTTATCGGTCCGGGCGTCTAAGACTTGATGATCTCTGGGAGATAAATTCCAGGCAATTGTTGCCAGGCCCCTCACCCAATTTACAGAAGAGCCACCACCCTCCCAGTCTGCTACTGGGATCCAGGAAGCAGCCACTGCTGTCCGTAATAAATACCTCTCATCTGGCTGAATGCTATGGAGCAGTTGTTTTTGATGGGTATAAACCATGACAGTGACTCACAATCAAAGACTCATAATCTGTACAAGGCGATCTTAAACAGACCTGATTGGTGCTTACTCAAACCCGACTTGGTGGGGCATGGCCCCACCAAATACGCTTTGATTGTTTTCGGACAGCCGTGAGTAAGCGCTGATATGACAACAATCAATCTATCGGATTATTGCGGAATTAATAACCTAAATAATTGGCGGCCTTTTGCGGTTCTTTGCGTCCTTTGGTGGCTAAAAAACCAGAGAAAAGATTACTCGATTCGTCGGGTATTGGTCAGGAGTCGATGTTCGACAGAGAACTTCAACTTTCGTTTTCGAGGGCCGGTTTGCGGATCAGGTTGGTGACTTTGTATTTAGCAAAATGGGCACCGAACTTGATCAAGCGGAGCATATGCTGCGGATAGAGCAGTGACAGCCAGGTGTAGTGCCAGCTGATCGAGGGTCGCCGGTAGAAGGAGACCAGCATCTCCCGATAGTGTCTGTCCAGCTCATCGATGCTGATCCCTTCCGGGGACCAGAGAAAGTTCATGCCGTTCATCTTCTCCCAGTGATCGTCGCGGATGTTCGAACCGTAGAGGTCGTAGTAGATGGGTGAGCCCGGATAGGGGGTGAACTTGGTCAGGTTCATGATGGTCATGGGGATGTTGCGCACGAACTGCTTGGTCTCCTCGATGGAGTCCACCGTCTCACCGGGGTAACCGAGCATGAACAGCCCCTTGGTGCGGATACCCGCCGCGGCGGTCATCTTCACCGCCCGCTCCGAATCCTTGACCTTGGCGGACTTGACCATCTTTTCGAGCATCTCCTGAGAGCCGCTCTCCAGGCCGAAGCTGATCTCCCAGCAACCCGCCTGTTTCATCAGCGCCAGCACATCCTCGTGCACCGTGTCGACCCGGGAGGTGCAGGACCAGGTCATGTTGAGCCCCTCTTCAATGAGGATTTTGCAGAACTCCGAGGCCCGCTTGCGGCTCGCCAGGAACAGGTCGTCGACGAACATCACATGTCGGATGCCGTAGGTCTGCTTGAGATGTTGCATCATCTCCACTACCTTGGCCGGTGAGTAGTAGCGGACCCGGTCGCCGAATGTCGAGGTGTCGCAGAATTTGCAGTGAAAAGGACAGCCACGGGAGGCGGCGATGGTGGCCACCGGGCCCCTTGGATAGTCGTAGATGGCCGGCTTATAGGCCTGGGGGAAATCGGGCAACAGATCCCAGGCCGGCATCGGCAGGTAGTCCAGGTCCCGGTTGATTGCCCGGCCCTGGGTCTGGTTGATGAACGGGCCATCCCGATAGATCAGCTCGGGCACCTCGGTGAGCTTGCCCTCCCCTTCAATGGCCCGCAGCAGATCCATCAGGGTCTTCTCCCCTTCACCGGTTACCGCATAGTCGAACTGGCTGAAGCGCTCCATGGTCTCCCGTCCCATGGAGGAGATATGGGGACCACCGATGATGATCACCGTCTCCGGCAGCTTCTCTTTGATCGCTTGGGCAATGGAGGCGGTATTCCAGACACCGACCGTGAACAGGGTGATGCCCACATAGGCGGGCGCCCGCTCGACGACCCGCTCCACCACCCCCTCGATGGAGAGGTTCATGATGTTGCTTTCGATGATCTCCGGCTCATAGCCGTGTTCTCTCACCTCGGCCGCCAGGTACATCAAGCCCAACGAGGGGGAGTTGTTGGTGATCTCCTTGACGAACTCATACCCCTTGGCGATGGAGTCATAGGGGGGGTTGATGAAGGTGATTTTGCGATTTGACATATTCAGAGCTGGAATTCGCCGGGCGTCAGTGCCTTAACAGTCTCTAGTTTACCTTAAATTATGTGTGATACTGAGGTCATTAACACATCAAAATATCGTGTGATTCCCTGTGGACAGCCACCTGCTGACTTGACGAATGGCGTGATTCAATATATATTAGTATTTAATAATATACTATTTGGTGATTATCGTGAATGATATGTTGTTGTTTAGCTGTGCTGAGCTGAGGGAGCTGGCGGAGACCAATCCCGATGAAATTGAAGTGATCGTTGAGATGATGATCGAAGCGGAAGCTGACCTCTGCCTGGAAAACAGTTGATCTGAAGTTTTTTAAAGCGTCTCCATAATAAGCTTGCAACAAAAAAAATGCCCGCATAAAGCGGGCAATTTTTTTCTTATCGAGTCAATTGTTATTTTATTGACTGGTAGTAGTCCATCAGGATCTGAGCCACTTCAGGACGGGAGAACTCTTTGGGAGGCGCAATGCCCTGTCCCAGCATCTCACGTACCTTGGTGCCTGACAGCAGCACGAAATCCTCTTTGCTGTGATCCGGTGCTTCGCACATCATCACAACCTTGTTGAGTTTCTTCGAGTAGGCGGTGTGGTCGGCCTTGAAGATCTCGATCTCCATGGCGCCGGCTGGCACTTCATTCTCAAAGATGGTCTGTGCATCGAAAGCACCGTAGTAGTCACCCACACCGGCGTGGTCACGACCGATGATGAAGTGGGTGGCGCCCATGTTCTGACGGAAGTAGGCGTGCAGTACCGCCTCTCTGGGGCCGGCATAGAGCATATCGAAACCGTAACCGGTAACCATGGCGCTGTTCGGCGGGAAGTAGAGCTCGACCATCTTGCGGATGGCAGCATCGCGAACCGGCGCAGGAATATCGCCCTTCTTCAGTTTACCCAGCAGCATGTGGATCACCAGACCGTCACAGCCGAGACGATCCATGGCGATGTGGCACAGCTCTTCGTGGGCCAGATGCATGGGGTTACGGGTCTGGAAGGCGACGATCTTGCTCCAACCGCGCTCCTGGATCTCGTTGCGGATCTCGACTGCGGTGCGGAAGGTATCCGGGAAATCAGCCTGGAAGTAGGAGAAATTCAGAACCTGGATCGGACCGGACAGGGCGATGCGGCCCTGGCCGTTGAATGCCGCCACACCGGGATGCTCTGGGTCGGACGTACCGTAGACCTTATCGGTCATCACGGCCATCTGCTCATCGCTGACGGTTTCGATCGCTTCGATGTCCATCACGGCCAGTACAGGATTGCCTTCCATGTTCGGATCTCTGAGGGCAATGCGTTTGGCGTCGCCGATTGCATCGGTGCTCTCAACCAGACAGAGCACAGGCACTGGGAAGAAGCTGCCGTCGGTGAGGATCATCTTCTCAGCGGCACCCATAGCGTCGGCGACCGACATGAAGCCTTTCAGCGGGTTGAAGTAGCCTGCACCCATCATCACCGCATTACCGGCGGCCTGGGAGCTGATCACTACGGAAGGCAGTGATTCAGCCTCATGGGAGAGACTGTGGTGGGTTTCCGGGTCATAGACAAACAAAGGTTGTAGTTCTGTTGAACCAACGGGGTTGATCATGACGTTTCTTCTCCTTCGCTTAGATCACTAAATTCTTATGGCCGATTTGCCTCGTTACCGAGGGCAGTTCGGTTCTGCCGATTTTGTAATCAGTGGATTCGATCGATTGGCCCCTTCAATGATCTTACTCAAATTCTTGAAAAGAGCCGTAACCCACTGTTTTTTATTCACTTGTATGAGCAAGTATGCTCATACCAATATTCAAACAGCCCATACCCTATCACAACCAGGAGTTATCCAACCCAAGTTATTTTTTATGTGCTCAGCAAAATATCTGCTCGCCCCGTCTTCTACGGGTTGTTTCCAGGTGTGGTGTTTTGGGAGATCGCGTGAGCGCGGCACTCTGCTGCTGCAAACCACCGCTAGGAGAATTGTTCGAGGCGGTCGCTGAGGCCGCTCTGGCGCTGCATACCCCTGACTACGGCAGTTCTGAAAACCGCTTCCGGGCCAACCAGACTGAACTGCTGCTTTGCCCGGGTGACGGCGGTATAGACCAGTTCACGGCAGAGCACCGGCGAATCCTGTTTCGGCAGATGAAACAGCACCCGCTGAAATTCCGACCCCTGACTCTTGTGCACCGTCAGGGCGTAGACGGTTTCGCAGTAGGGCAAGCGGGACGGTGAGACCCAGCGAATTCCGCCGTCGGCCCCGTGGAAGGCAACCGACAGCTCGCCCGAGCCGTCCGGATGAGGCAACACGATCCCAGTCTCTCCGTTGTAGAGATTGAGCTGATAGTCGTTGCGGGTCAGCATCACCGGCCGCCCCACATACCAAGCTGCCTGCTGGGGAATGGCCCCCTGCTCTCTCAGTCGGCTGGTGATACCTTGATTGAGCTGTACGACACCTGCAGGCCCTTCCCGCAAGGCGGCCAGGATGCGAAAGGCATGCAGATGTTCG
>JAHRHW010000508.1 GCA_019100305.1 Candidatus Thiodiazotropha taylori
CAATGATGCCTTGGAACAAAAATATCAATTGCCGCGAAAAAGCATTGGTTTGATAAGGTTTAATACATAGGAGCTGTCAAAATGATCTTTCGTCAATTTTTCGACCATGAGTCTTCCACGTATACCTATTTAATTGCTGAACGCATGGGTGGTGAAGCGTTACTGATCGATCCGGTGAAGTCTAACGTTGAACAATACATAGATTCGATCGCCGAAATGGCGATGAAACTGGTGTTGGCTGTTGATACGCATATACACGCAGATCATGTTACCGGTCTTGGTGACTTGAGGCGTAGTACTGGTTGTGCCAGTGCAATGGGTGAGATGTCCAATACTGAATGTGTCTCGATCCATTTCAAAGAGGGTGACAAACTCAAGGTGGACAATCTGTACTTGGATGTGCTCTATACGCCAGGGCATACCGATGATTCCTACAGTTTTGTATTGCCAGACCGGGTGCTTACCGGAGATACGCTGTTGATTCGTGGTACCGGGCGTACTGATTTTCAGAATGGAGATCCGGCAGATCAATACGACAGTCTGTTTGATAAGTTACTGAGGCTTCCCGATAAAACACTGGTCTATCCGGCGCACGACTATAACGGCATGACAGTGAGTACCATCCACGAAGAGAAACTGTTCAATCCAAGATTGCAGGTAGCGGATAAACAGGCCTATGTGGAGCTGATGAGCAGTCTGCAGTTGGACAATCCACGCTTGATGGATGTTGCTGTTCCGGCGAATCGTAACTGTGGCCTGAAGTCTGCTGCTTAGGTCAGTCAGTAGACTCTTAGTGATTCACACAAGATAGGAGGGTGATATCATGACATTGACTACAACGCTTTTTTTGGCGATGACCGGTAGTGTGATACTACTGAAGATCGGGCTGATCGCATTTGCCCTGCTGTTGCTTGTAAGAGGAACCATGCATGCTTCGCATCCTGGTTCGATGGATCCGAGCTACGCAGAACTTCCGCTTGAGGCTCGGCTGAAAGGTTCTTACAAGCCCTGAACGATTGTTTGTATTAGATTGCTGACACTGCTAACTCATGAACGTTATACGCGATTGCTAGTGGACTGATTACGCATTGGTTTTCATCAATGTCCGAGATTTGAGGCATGAAACACACAGCTCGGCAAGACTGCAATAATGGTTTGGCTGCCAGTTAGCCCTAAAGATGACACCCCTCTCCCCTTGTGAGAGACGGGCCGGGGGAGAGGGGTAGCTTGGGAGTATTTACCAATATAAGATTTCAACGAGATAAATGTGAGCGTTTAGTGGGTTTTTCTTTGGTCTGGTCTAACGCTTTGCGTACACCCTCTCCCCAACACCTCTCCCATCAAGGGAGAGGGGCTTTCAGTCATTGAAGCTTTCTCTCCAATCATCCATTTCTTTTGGAATTATTCAGAATACCCAGTAATTCATAGCGATTAGATAGTCTCTTCGTTAGTATTTGCAATTGACGTCATTCACTACAAATTCACAGGCCATAAGAAGGGAAACTTTCGGATGGTTGTCTCTACCGTCTGAGTGAAATCACTATATGGAAAGTTGGCGCGGCCAATCTGATGATCGGATTAATCGATATATTTAGTGACGGAATACGATTCAACAGGAAGAACTGAAACAGAGACACAGGAGTCAATATGGATGTGACTAAGATTCAATAAACTGATATCGCCGATGAAGCGAGTCGGAGGATAAAATGGATACTACATATTCTGATACGTTAAACAGTTCTAGCACACCTGAGATCCGTACCTTGAGTGAACGGGCGCCATATGCGTGGTTGCGCAACGGTTGGCAGGATTTTAGACAGGCTACCTTGCCGAGCCTGACGCTTGGGTTGTTATTTGTTGTTGCAGGTTATGCACTGGTCTCAGCGAGCTGGAACACGCCGCTGTTGACGATTACTTTCGTTACAGGATTCTTACTCATCGCTCCGGTGTTCGCATTGGGTTTCTATGAGATCAGCAGACGCATCCAGCAAGACGAGCCTGTCGGTTTCAAATCACTTACCTACAGTTGGCAAAATCATGGCTGGTCGGTGCTGCTGTTTGGCCTGGTCCTGGGTATCGTGATGGTTGCCTGGGGTAGGTTGACCGGTTTGCTGGTTGCGCTTTCCCTGCCGACATTCG
>JAHRHW010000509.1 GCA_019100305.1 Candidatus Thiodiazotropha taylori
GGGTGACAAAAATAACGCCGGAGGCCGTGCCGGGACGTTGACGACCGATGACCAGTCCGGCAGTCCGGGCGACAGCACCATTACGCACCGACCAGAGTGCCTGTGCCGTATGAACCCGCCTTTTTTCCAGGCGCGCTCTCAACAAAGCGACTGGATGGCGCCGCAGACTCACACCGCTACTGGCATAATCGGCAATGATCTCCTCCCGCTCATCGGGTTTGGGCAGCATGACTTCGGTACTCTCAGTGTGGTACTCCTGGAACAGGGGCAAGGGCTCTTCCACACCACTCACCTGCCACTGGGCACGATAACGATCCCCTGAAAAACCTTGCAGCGCATCAGCACTGGCCAGAGCTTGCAGATCAGCACGATGGAGTTCGGCGCGATTGGCGAGTTCACTCACATCGTTGAAAGCTTTCCGCTTACGCGCATCAATCAGGTTTTGAATGCCCTCCTCTGAGAGGCCTTTGACCATATTCAATCCCAAGCGTAGGGCGGGTTGGGTGTTGGGCACTTCGCTCCGCTCCCCGCTGGTATCGTATTCAAGGCTAGAGTCCGCTTCACTGAAGCGAACGTCAATTGGACGCACTTCCACACCATGCCGTTTGGCATCCTGTATCAGTTGCGCCGGGGCATAGAATCCCATCGGTTGACTATTCAAGAGTGCGCAAACGTATACAGCCGGGTGATAGAGTTTTATCCAAGCCGAGGCATAGGCCAGCAACGCAAAGCTGGCTGAGTGGGACTCGGGAAATCCATAGTCGCTGAAACCGCGAATTTGACGAAAGATCTGCCGAGCAAATTCACCGCTGTAACCTCGTTTGCACATGCCGCTGTGGAGTTTTTTCTGAAAGGGCTCCAGCCCACCTTTGCGTTTCCAGGCCGCCATGGCACGACGTAACTGGTCTGCTTCACCCGCACTGAAACCGGCGGCGACCATGGCAATCTGCATCACTTGCTCTTGAAAAATCGGCACGCCCAGGGTGCGTTCCAATACCGAACGAATCGCCTTGCTTGGGTAGGTAACGGGTGCCTTGCCGCTGCGACGCAAGAGATAGGGATGCACCATCTCGCCCTGTATGGGGCCTGGACGAACGATGGCGATCTGAATCACCAGGTCATAGTAATTGCGGGGTTGCAAGCGGGGCAGCATCGACATTTGTGCCCGGGATTCAATTTGAAACAGGCCCACTGTATCGGCACGGCTGATCATTTCGTAGACTCTTGGATCTTCCGCTGGAATATCCGCCAGAGAGAGTTCGCGTTTCTGCGACACGCCAATATAACCCAACGCCTTGCGCAGGGCCGTCAGCATGCCTAGCGCCAATACGTCCATTTTCAGTAACCCAAGGGCTTCGACATCATCTTTTTCCCACTGGATCACCGTTCGGTCCTGCATCGCTGCATTTTCAATCGGCACAAGTTGGGTCAACGGTCCAGCCGAGATGATAAAACCGCCGACATGCTGGGAGAGATGACGAGGAAACCCAAGCAGCATCTCCACCAGGGTGATCAGTCGTTTGATCAGAGGATTCTCTGCGGAAAAGCCCATTTCAGCCAGGTGGTCGG
This sequence comes from Candidatus Thiodiazotropha taylori, assembly GCA_019100305.1. Taxonomy (GTDB): domain Bacteria; phylum Pseudomonadota; class Gammaproteobacteria; order Chromatiales; family Chromatiaceae; genus Thiodiazotropha. Next base: position 1,570 of record JAHRHW010000509.1, read on the forward strand.
GGATCAACACCTGACTGTCCCACCAGCGGGTGGATCTGGCCAGACGCTCTACCTGCACAGGGCTGAATCCCAACGCCTTGCCAACGTCGCGTATGGCGCTGCGTGGCTGGTAGGTAATCACGGTAGCAACCAGGGCAGCGCGTTCACGTCCATATTTTCGATAGATGTATTGAATCACCTCTTCACGCCGGGCGTTCTCAAAATCCACATCGATATCCGGTGGCTCATTGCGCTCCTTGGAGATGAATCTTTCGAACAACAGCGCCATGCGGGCCGGGTCGACAGCGGTAATGCCGAGGCAATAACAGACCGTGGAATTGGCCGCTGAGCCACGCCCTTGGCAAAGAATCTTCTGGCTGCGTGCAAAACAGACGATGTCATAAATGGTCAGGAAATAGGGCTCATATTTCAGTTCGGCGATCAATGCCAGTTCATGCTCGATCGCTTTTCTGACTTTATCCGGCACCCCTTGCGGCCAGCGCGCTTTGGCACCGGTTTCAACCTGGATGCGCAACCAGTCAGTGGCACTGTAACCTTCAGGTACCAGTTCACTGGGG
>JAHRHW010000076.1 GCA_019100305.1 Candidatus Thiodiazotropha taylori
GAAAATGCCACCCAGAGCGCGCTCGACTACAGCTGGAACTGCCTGCAGCAGGGGTACCGCACCGGCCGCTGTCAATCAATACCAAACCGCTGGTTTGAAACCCATTCAAACAACAATCAATGACCGACTCAGACAGATACCAAGGACTCTATGCCATCACCGATAGCAGGCTTTGCCCGTCAGACCGAATTCTGCAACAGGTGGAATCGGCGCTGGCCGGTGGCGCACGGATCATCCAATACCGGGACAAGCGCCAGGAGAGGGCCGATTCTGCAGGGCAGGTGCGTGAAATGCTCAAGCTGTGCGAACGAGCCAATGCCCTGCTGATCATCAACGATGACATTGAGCTGGCTCTGGCCACCAAAGCCCACGGGGTCCATCTCGGGCGTGAGGATGCCACCCTGTCAGAAGCCAGGGAACGGCTTGGCCCGACAGCGGTGATCGGTGTCTCATGCTACAACCGACTGGAGCTGGCCAGGGAAGCGGCAGAGATGGGTGCCGATTACGTCGCCTTTGGGCGCTTCTTCCCATCCCGTACAAAACCCGATGCGGTATCGGCGGATCCCGAGCTGCTGCTATCCGCCAGACAGACAATTCGCAAACCACTGGTTGCCATCGGCGGCATTAGCCATGAGAATGGCGCCCAACTAATCGCCGCGGGTGCCGATATGCTGGCCGTCATCGAGGCTGTCTTCGGACAACCGGATATCGAGGCAGCAAGCCGTCGCCTGAGCGCCCTATTTTCGTCGCAGGAGAACAATAATGAGCCGTTCTGAGGAACTCTTTGGTCGTGCAAAGCAACACATCCCGGGAGGTGTAAACTCACCGGTCAGAGCCTTTAACGGGGTTGGTGGAGACCCGGTATTCGTCGACTGTGCCGCAGGCCCCTATCTCTACGATCCGGACGGCAAGCGTTACATCGACTATGTGGGATCCTGGGGACCGATGATTCTTGGCCACTCCCACCACGACGTAATTGAAGCGGTCGCCTCGGTGATCAACAAAGGGCTCAGCTTCGGCGCTCCAACCGAACTGGAAACGCAGATGGCCGACCGGGTCTGTGAGCTGGTCCCGAGCATGGAGCTGGTACGCATGGTCAGCTCTGGCACCGAAGCCACCATGTCTGCCATCCGCCTGGCCAGAGGATTCACAGGCCGCGACAAAATCGTCAAATTCGAGGGTTGTTACCACGGCCACTCCGACTCCCTGCTGGTCAAGGCCGGTTCCGGCATGCTGACCCTGGGCGAACCGTCATCACCCGGCGTTCCCGCCAGTCTGGCGGAACACACTCTGACCCTCACCTATAACAACAGCGAACAGGTTAGAGATGCCTTTAAGCAGTATGGTGAGCAGATCGCGGCAATCATCGTGGAACCGGTGGCGGGCAATATGAACTGCATCCCACCAAAAGCCGGCTTCCTGCAAACCCTGCGGGAGGTCTGTGACCAATATGGCGCTGTGCTGATCTTCGACGAGGTGATGACCGGCTTTCGGGTTGCCCTCGGCGGTGCGCAGGCGGTATACGGCATCAAACCGGACCTGACCACCCTTGGCAAGGTTATCGGTGGTGGTATGCCGGTCGGGGCCTTTGGCGGCAGACTCGACATCATGCAACAGATCGCACCACTGGGGCCGGTCTATCAGGCCGGCACCCTGTCCGGCAATCCAGTCGCCATGACGGCAGGCCTGAAGACCCTGGAACTGATCTCCGAGCCGGGTTTTTATGATCGACTTTCGGACAAGGTTGAAAAGTTGCTATCCGGCATAATGGCAGAAGCCGAAAGCGCCGGTATCCCGCTGGCGGAAAACCATGTGGGTGGCATGTTCGGCCTGTTTTTCACCGAGCAGGAAAAGGTCAACGACTTCCAGGGCGCCATGGCCTGCGACCAGAATCGCTTCAAAGCCTTTTACCACGCCATGCTCGATCGGGGCATCTACCTTGCACCATCCGCATTCGAGGCCGGTTTCGTCTCCGAGGCCCATTCCGAAGAGGATCTGAAAGCCACCATCGAGGCGGCCGCTGACTCTTTCCGCAGCCTTGCCGGGTAACCATGGTCCGTCTGCCACTTGCATTGATCCTGATCCAGCTCGGTGGCTGCTCCACCGAGCGGGCGAAACTGGTGACTTACGAGGCACTGGAATCCCATCGCCACCGGCAGTGTATGGAGCAGCTGGACAGCAGGGCCTGCGACGAGCAAAAGCAGAGTTACCAGGAGTATCAGAAGGAGCGTGAACAGCATCTGCAGACTGAATAGCCACCGATTAAGCCACCAGCAGGACTTGAAAAGCGATGGGTGAACTGTTCGGCGCCCTGCTGACCTGGATTGGGGATAATCCCTTTTGGGCCGGCCTGTCCGTGTTCTTAGTGGCCTTTTCCGAATCTGTGGCAATCGTCGGCCTGTTGGTCCCCGGTGTGATCGCCATGTTCGGCTATGGCGCACTCATCGCCACCGGCACACTGCAGTTTTGGCCTGTTTTCTGGTGGGCGGTGGCTGGCGCGATTGCCGGTGACAGCCTCAGTTTCTGGCTCGGCCGACACTACCAGAATGGCCTGCGACAGATATGGCCGTTCAGCCGATACCCCGAAACCCTCCACAGAGGCATCAGATTCTTCGAGAAATATGGCGGCAAGAGCGTTGCCATTGGCCGCTTCTTCGGACCGGTGAGAGCGATCATTCCGTTGGTGGCGGGGATGATGGGCATGAAGCCGATGCGCTTTCTGCTCGCCAACATCAGCTCGGCGCTGGTGTGGGCGCCAGCCTATCTGCTGCCTGGCATCGTTTTCGGCGCCTCCCTTGAGCTCGCCTCTGAGGTCACCTTCAGACTGGTGATTCTGCTGCTGTTGATACTGGCATTGGCCTGGGGGCTGTTCAAGCTGGCTCACACCCTGTTCCGCCTGCTGCAGCCCCATGCCAGGGATATCGTCCAGTGGGGCTTCGACTGGGGACAGCGCCACCGGGGATTCCGCGCCATTTCAGCAGCGCTGGCGGATCCCGATCATCCTGAAGCCAAAGGCCTGGCCTTTCTCGCCACCTTGCTGTTGCTCGCCACCCTGCTGTTCATGTTACTGCTCGGCGCAATGGTCGGCGGCACACTGATGCAATCCGTCAACGAGATTATCCACAATGGTCTGCAGAGTCTGCGCACCCCCTGGGGCGACCAGTTCATCTATCTGTTGACCAGCCTGGGCGACCTCTCCACCATCATCATCGTTGCTGTTGTGTCTGCCATCCTGTTGATCCTGCAAGGCCACTATCGCACGCTCAACTACCTGCTCGCCGCGATCGGTTTCGGCATTCTTGCACCGTTGTTGTTGAAGTACGGGTTGCAGATCCCCCGCCCAGAGTCAGCCCCTTCAACCCTGGGCCCCTGGTCCTTTCCCAGCGCCCATGTGTTACGCACTATCACACTGTATGGGTTTCTCTCGATCATGGTTGCCAGAGGCTTGAGTCACGACTGGCGCTGGCTGCCCTACAGCATCGCCACCGCCCTGGTTGGGGCGGTTGCTCTGTCGAGACTCTACCTGGGGGTTCACTGGTTAACCGACGTTTTGGGCAGCATAACCCTTGGGCTGGCCTGGATTGCCCTGCTTGGTATCGCCTATGCCCGCCATGTCAGCGTGGAATCCCGCCATTTCGCCATCGTTGTCGCCAGCCTGACAACACTGGCCCTCTACCTCACTTTCCAGAGCTTGCAGTTGCCGGAAAAGCTGGAGCCCTACCAGCAACAGGCCACAACCAATCAGATCGAATCTCAGTCAGCGTGGCGCTCCGGGCAACTGAATATCCCGACCCACCGGCACGACATACGGGGTGAGGGCAACCACCCATTGAATCTGCAATATGTCGGTGACCTGCAGATCCTGCAGCAACAGTTGCAGCGCCAGGGCTGGCAATCCGCTGAGATGCTCGACTGGAGCAACGCGTTAAAACTTCTCTCCCCCAGCACTCCGCTAACCGGGCTTCCACTTCTGCCCCATGTACATGATGCCCGACATGAGGCGTTGGTGATGGCAAAAAACCTCAACACCGACAGACGCTTAGTGATGCGCCTATGGAAAACCGAGGTTTCCATCGACTCCCCTGACAAACCGCTGTATGTGGGAAATGTCTCGAGCCAACAGGCCGATATCTCTTTTGGCATGCTGGTGGTTCCAAGAACAGAAACGGATTTTCAGCTGGCGAGAACCCGGTTTCTGGAGGATCAAAAGTCAGTTGAAGGAATCAGCCATTTTTCAACACCGGGAACGGTCTTGCTGTTTGTCAATTAGGCGACTCCAGATCACCTGGAGCAGGTTAGGACTTATTACTGCAAACACCTGAAATTAAAGAATTTCAGAATCTCAAACCATCAGAGCTCAGGTACTGCGGCGATTAAAGCTAACACTGCAACTGCCGATTAACAAAGAAGCCGAAGGAATTATAATTACCAATAGAGATTTATTTAAGCGTAGGCATTAACGTGATCCCTGCTTTAACCACAACCAGACTAGCCATGGCGATCAGGTCACTCAGCCTACTACTATGCCTACTGATCATCAGCCCCAACACCTGGGCTGTTGCTGACGATGTCCGCATCGGCGTGCTGGCCAAGCGAGGCTATGAGAAAAGCCATCAACGCTGGGATGCAACCGCTGCCTACCTGTCGGAACAACTGCCGGAGTACAACTTCACCATCATCCCGATGGGTTTTGACGATATCCCGATCATCGTGAAAAACCAACTGGTCGATTTTGTCATCGTCAACTCCGGGATCTACGTCGATCTGTCAGTCAGCTATGGCGCACGACGCATCCTCACACTGGTCAATGAACTCTCATCCGAATATGGCAGCTCAAAATTCGGCAGTGTTATTTTCACCCAGGCCGGCAATACGGAAATCAATACCCTGGCCGATCTGAAAAACCAGCGGGTAGCCGCTGTCCACTCCACCTCGTTAGGCGGTTGGAATATGGCTCAACGGGAACTGATGTCTGCTGATCTGGACCGCTGGGACTTCGCCTCACTGATGTTCCTGAATACCCATGATGCGGTAGTCAATGCCATTCTGCAGCGCAAAGCCGATGCAGGCGTTGTCAGGACGGACACCCTTGAGAGGATGTCCAATGAGGGTCTGCTGGAGATCGCCCACCTGCGGGTACTTTCACCCAAGGAGTTCAGCCAGTTTCCCTACCTGATCAGTACACCTCTCTACCCGGAGTGGCCACTGGCGATGTTGTCACACACACCTCTGGAACTGGCTCGCAACGTGGCCATCACTCTGTTGAGCATGCCTACGGATCATCCGGCGTTAAGCGATGCCCGTATCCTCGGCTGGACTATCCCGGAGAACTATCAACCGGTGGACGATCTGTTGAGACTGCTTTCACTGCCGCCCTATGACATGCAGTTTGATGAACAATTTTTCAAAAGCCTGATGCAACATTGGTATTGGTATCTGTTGACGCTGATCGTACTGCTATCCCTTGCCATCCTGAGCTTCAGGATCATTCGCCTCAATCGCAGCCTCTCCGAACACAAAACCACTCTGGAACTCAGCCGCGAAGCCCAGTTGGCCACATTTGAAAAAGCGGCGGTAGGATTAGCCCATGTCACGCCATCCGGGCGTTTTTTGCAGATGAACCAGAAACTCTGCGATATCATTTCGCTCGATAAGCAGCAGCTGCAGGATATCAACCTGAAAGACATTCTCTATAGCAGTGATCTTCCGACCTGCATCAAAGCAATCGACCAACTCTGCAAAAACAAGCTCTCCAGTACCTCGTTGCAACTGCGTATCAACTGCTCCAATGAGCTAAAGAAATGGATCCAGCTCTCCCTCTCTACAAAACCGGATGCCAACAACGAAGTCGACTACCTGGTCGCGGTAATCGATGACATCGATCAATACAAAAAGCTCGAAGCGCAAAGTCATCTCGCTCAACAACAGAAAGAGCTGATTCTCAACATCGCCGGCGATGGCATCATCGGCCTCGATAGTGAAGCCAGGTATACATTCGTCAATCCAGCGGCTGCACAACTGCTGGGATACGAAGCCGAAGAGATGATCGGAGAAGAGTGTCGCAGCCTGGGCAACCACTCCAGTGCGGAGAACATTGATACAATTTCCGGCCAATCACCAATTCTGGATGTGCTAAAGAGCGGTGAGACCCGTCACGGGGAAAGGGACACCATTTGGAACAAGGATGGCAAACCACTGCAGGTCGAATATACCAGTACACCGATCATGAAGGGTGACATGGTAGACGGAGCAGTCATCGTTCTTCATTCACTGACCACTGATCAGCCACAATCCGAATCGCCACAAGCGGCCCCATGAACATCGGCAGATTTATCCGCAACTATCTCCTGTTTCTGATCCCTTTGGCCGTTTTGACCAGTCTGACCTTCTGGATGATCCACAATCAGACCATGGACCGGGTAGCAAGTGAGTTAAAGCTTGAATCGAACATTCTCGCCGGCCAGGTGGGAGAGCAACTCAATCTGTCATTTGCGGAAATTCACTCAGACCTGAAATTGCTGACGGAGCACTATAAACTGCATCAACTGGATAGCCTCATCAAACCCAGAAACGTGATCAACGAGCTACAGGAGTTGTGGATGTCTGTGGCGGAACAGAGAGCGCGCTACGATCAGATTCGTTTTCTCGATGATCAGGGGCAGGAGACCATAAGGATCAACTACAGCAATCGTAAAGCAACGGCCACACCCGAGCAGAAACTGCAGTCGAAACGCCATCGCTACTACTTCATCGAGGCTATCAACACCCCCGCTGGGGAGATCTGGAATTCACTCCTCGATCTGAACATCGAACGAAAACAGATCGAGCTGCCATTGAAACCGACAATCCGCTTCAGCACCCGGATCGACCGACATGACGGCCACCCCGACGGGGTGATCATCATCAACTATCTTGCAAAAAATCTGCTGGATAAGTTTCGCAGTGTAACCGCCAGCTATTCGGGGCATGCCTTGCTGCTCAACTGGCAGGGGTATAGCCTGGTCAGTCCCAATGCAGCCAACGACTGGGGTTTCATGTTTCCCGACAGCCCACAGTCAAGGATTTCCATTGAACACGAGGCGGCCTGGCAGGCGATCCTGAACGACAAGCAGGGCCAACTGCTCAACCCCAAGGGGCTCTATACTTACAATCAGGTCGACCCATCCGGCAGCAACACCACTGCATCAGACTGTGACAGCTGCTTATGGTTGATGTTGCATGTTCCCAGTCAACTGATCGAGGTAAAACTCTGGAGAGAGCTCTCCAAAATCATTCCACTGTTGCTGCTGAGCTTCTTTCTGATTGCAATCATATCGGGAGTGGCATTGTGGCACAGGGAAAAACGGCAGGCCCATGAGCGACAGATTCGGCAACTGAATCGCAATATATCCTTTGAGCACGAACTTTTTCTGAGCAGCCCCGGCGTGATCGCCAAGTTGCGCAATGAAATCGGCTGGCCGATCGAGTTCATCTCATCCAATATCGAAGAGTTACTCGATTATGATGCCGACCACTTCGCTTCAGGCAAGGTCGCTTACTCCAGCATAATCGACAGTGAATACCTGGAAAAATACACTCAGGAGACGCTGGAGGCCGAGAACAAAGGATCGAGTTCATTCAGCCACTCACCTTACCTGATTGTGGGACGCAATAACCGAAGCCGGTGGATACAGGAAACAGCCCATGCGATCCGCGACAAACTGGGAAAATTGACCGGCTTCTATGTCCATATCAATGATGTCACCCCTCTGAAAGAGGCGGAGCAGCGTCTTACCCAATCCCGCGACTATATCCAGAAAGTGGTTGATACCATTCCCGATCCGACCATGGTCATCGATATCGACAGCCATGAACTGACACTGATCAATCAGTCGGCACTCGAGCTTTATAACAAGGGCCAGGCCATTGATCCCCAGACAACCTGCTATCGTCTTTCACACAAACGCAGCAATCCCTGTAAAGGCCAGCTTGACCCCTGTCCAATCCAGCAGATCATGGAGAAGAGAACCGCCGTATCCGTGGTCCACAAACACTATGACCATCAGGGCAACATCATCCACGTGGATGTCCGAGCCACCCCCATATTCGATGACAGCGGAGAAAACATCATTCAGATCATCGAGTCGCATCGGGATATCACCGAGACTGTGGAGATGGAGAAGCAACTGCAGCACATTGCGGAAACAGACCGGCTGACCCAAATCTATAATCGAATGAAATTCGATGAAGAGCTGAAAAATCAGATCGCCTGGGCCAGCCTTACCAACAACCGTTTCGGCTTGATCATGTTCGATCTGGATCACTTCAAGAAGATCAATGATACATACGGCCACGACATGGGGGACAATGTACTAATAAACACCGTTGATCTTTTGAACGAGAGAATTCGTAAATCCGATGTTCTGGCCCGCTGGGGTGGTGAAGAGTTTATGATCATCGCACCGCTGATCGACACCAAGGAGCTGAGATCCCTGGTTGAATCCCTGCGCAATGCCATTCAACAGTATGAACATGAAGGGGTCGGCTCTATCACGGCCAGCTTTGGCGCCAGCGTGGTCAGACCCTCAGACAACATACACTCTTTATTGAAAAGGGTAGACAGCGCCCTCTATGAATCGAAACAGAAGGGTCGCAACCGCAGCACGGTCTTCTGATCCTGCACAACGGTAACCTCACTTTCTATCGTCTAACTTTTCTGGCGAGACGGCAAATTTATAACCGCCGTGAAATGTTTGACCCTATTCACTGAATCCTAAAACTCGCTGGCAGTGAGGCAAGCCCGGAGGAGATCTCTTTGCAGGTCATCAATGGGGGCCGACTGATTCCCGCATTCCCTCACATCAGTCAAGCGCAGGCTGAGCAGGTTGCCGCTTAGCTGAAAGCTCAGTAAGCCACCGCTACTCTCCCCATCTCGGGGAGAGGCGGTTCTCCACAGCCAGTTGATCGAGAATACGCGAGACCATGAAGTCAACAATATCCTCAACACGTTGCGGGTTATGGTAGAAGCCCGGGTTGGCCGGCATAATCACCGCCCCCATACGACTCAGTTTCAACATATTTTCCAGATGGATCTCGGAAAAGGGGGTCTCCCTGACCACCAGGATCAGTTTGCGTCGCTCTTTCAATACCACATCGGCTGTCCGCTCCATCAGATCGTTGCTGGCGCCACAGGCAATCGCGGAGAGGGCGCCCACCGTGCAAGGGCAGACCACCATCGCCCTGGGGGGATTGGAGCCACTGGCTACCGGTGCCATCCACTGCTGTCGACCAAACACCTGCAACTGCTCCGTTGAGACATTGAATCGTTCACAGAGTATCTTCTGAATCTCACCGGACTGGGAGGGCAACTCCAGGCCGGACTCCATTCGCAACACCACTTGTGCAGCCTGACTGACCATCAGATAGAGCGGCTCACCCGCCTGCAGCAGAGTCTCGATAAGACGCAGCGCATAGGCACTGCCGGACGCACCGGTAATCGCCACAGCAATAGGATTGGTCTCGATACTCATAGACACTATTGTAAGGCATCCAGCAGGCGTTGATGAATCGCCTCGAATCCACCGTTACTCATCACCAGGATATGGTCGCCCGGTTCCGCCAGCGCCTTGACCCGTTCAACCATCCCCTGAGTTGTTTCAAACACCTCTGCCCGCTCACCCAGCGGGGCCATCACGGAAGCGGCATCCCACTGAAGATCCTGCGGGGCAAACAGCAGGACCCGGTCAGCCGCTTCGAGGGAGCCACTCAGACGCCCGGTATGAATGTCCTGTTTCATGGTATTAGAGCGGGGCTCAAGCAGCGCAATGATGCGTGCCTCGCCAACCCGTTTACGCAAACCGTCAAGGGTGGTCTCGATGGCGGTGGGATGGTGGGCAAAGTCGTCATAAACCCTGATGCCGGCCACCTCTCCACGCAGTTCCATGCGCCGTTTGACGTTCTTGAAACTCGACAGCGCAGCGATCGAGACACTGGGAGGTACCCCGGCGTGACGGGCTGCAGCGATCGCTGCCAGGGCATTGGCCAGATTATGCTGACCCAACAGCTCCCATTCGACACGACCCTGTGAGGTGTTGTCGCAAACCACATCGAAAGCCTGTCCATCCGGGGTCGCATTGGATCCATGCCAATCGGTCTGTTCGATCGGATCAAAGTACTCAATCGGTGTCCAGGCGCCCATCCCGATCACCTCAGCCAGCGCTTGATCACGACTCGGACAGATAATCAGCCCCTGAGCTGGGACAGTCCTCACCAGATGATGAAACTGACGTTGAATCATCGCCAGATCATCGAAGATATCAGCATGATCAAACTCCAGGTTGTTCAACACCAGAGTTCGGGACCGGTAGTGGACAAACTTCGAGCGCTTATCAAAAAAGGCGGTATCGTACTCATCCGCCTCGACCACAAAGAAGGGGGCGTTACCCAGACGTGCGGAGACACCGAAATTCTCCGGTACTCCACCGATCAGAAAACCGGGCTCCAGCCCCGCCTCCTGCAGAATCCAGGCGAGCAGGCTTGAGGTGCTGGTTTTACCATGGGTACCCGCCACGGCCAGTACCCAGCGATCCTGCAGCACATGTTCAGCCAGCCACTGGGGCCCGGAAGTATAGTGCAGGCCCTGGTTGAGCATATACTCCACTGCCGGATTTCCCCGTGACATGGCATTGCCCACCACCACCACGTCCGGTGCCGGCTGCAGGTGGCCCGCTTCGAAACCCTCCATCAGTTTGATTCCGGCCTGTTCAAGCTGGGTGCTCATCGGGGGATAGACATTGGCATCGGAACCACTGACCTGATGGCCAAGCGCCCTGGCCAAGAGCGCGATACCCCCCATAAAGGTCCCGCAGATTCCAAGGATATGTAGATGCATCAGGCAGTTACCGGAAAGATTAGAGCCACCAGAGTACCGGCAAGCAGGGTATAGAGCAACGCTACGGCGATCCCCACATTGAGAGAGAACTCAAAGGTATGTCTGAGGATATGACCGATTACAACCACACCCCAGCCAAATACCAGCAGGAACAGAATACCGGCTTCAGCAGACTGGTTCTGTTTACCCCAGGCGATCAGAGGCAGTGCCAGCATACCCAGCAGAAAGCCACACAACATCAACGCGGTTGCCGACTGGATGAATCGTTCCAACCTACCATTCAACAGCAGAGCCGCATACAAGGCACTCACCATCAGAGCCAGTTCGAACAGGGTCTGGCCTATCGCCTTCACCATATTCGAATTGGCATCCATCAACATCAATACCCCGGTCAGCATATTCAGCATGGCGGTGAGCCACAACAGAGCAGTGGAAGCCGGAAGATCCTGGGGACTCCGCCGCAACAGGCAGAGATCGATTGCTGCGCTGATCAGTGCCTTCAAAGATCCTTACCCAGCGTCCGGTCCACTGCGAAAGGACTCCACGCCTGACAAACGGGCATCACTTCCAGGGCATTGATATTGACATGCGGCGGCAAGGCCGTGACCCAATAGACGATCTCAGCGATATCCGCTCCGGTCAGAGGCTGAGTGCCCTGATAGACATCGGCGGCCTGTTGGGCATCGCCTTTCAGGCGCACCAGGGAAAACTCGGTCTCCGCCAGACCAGGCTCGATATTGGTTACCCGCAGTGGGGTACCGACCAGATCCGCCTTCAGACCACGGCTGAACTGCTGCACAAACGCCTTGGTCGCGCCATAGGCATTACCCCCCGGATAGGGCCAGCTACCGGCCACAGAACCGATATTGATGATGTGCCCGCGGCGCCTCTGCACCATGCCTGGCAGGATCAACCGGGTCATATGCATCAATCCCTTGATGTTGGTATCCACCATCGTCTGCCAATCCTGCAGATCAGCTTGGTGCGCAGGCTGAAGTCCCAGCGCCAGACCCGCATTATTGACCAGCACATCGATTTCACGACTCGCTTCCGGTAGCGCCTCGAGGAAACCTTCCACTGCCTGGGGATCGGTGACATCCAGAGTCTGAATCACCACATCAGACTTGTCTGAGAGCTCGTCGCTCAGAGCCTGCAGTCGATCCATTCGCCTGGCGCAAAGCACCAGATCATCACCAGCTTCTGAGAAGCGGCGTGCACAAGCTTCACCAAACCCGGATGAAGCACCGGTAATCAAAACACATTTTTTCATGTAACAATCAGGGGGTAGTCAGTTGGCTGGTCCTAAGGCATGGGATGCCGGTTCAATCTCCCAATGCAACACATTCAATCACAATAGATTGCGCTTTTGAACCTTCGCCATCCGGTGGTATTTCTCAGATTCAACCGATCAGCCACGACGCTTCCTGGCAAGCTGAGCTAAGGCCGGTACCAGGCTCATCAGCAACAACAGCAGAATGGTCAGATTGCCACTCCGTGCATAAGGGGTTTGACCGCTCAACGGCACAATCTCACCCTGTAGAACATTCTCTTCGAGCAGCGGCGAGACGGCAGCAAGCTTGCCATTCGGCGCAATGATCGCAGAGACACCGGTATTGGTCGATCGCAACAGGTAGCGGCTGCTCTCCAGAGCGCGCATGCGGGCGATCTGCAGATGCTGATGCGGCGCCAGCGAATCGCCGAACCAGGCATCATTGCTGACATTGATCAGATAGGCCGCCTCAGGCAGTGCAAGGATCATTTCACTACCGAAGGCATCCTCGTAACAGATCGACATACCCACCTTATGATCACCTACCCGCATCAACGGCTTTGGTGCCTGCCGCGCTGCGAAATCCGACATCGGTATGGTGAACAGGTCCACCAGCGGCCAGAGCAGGGATTTGAGTGGCAGATATTCAGTAAACGGCACCAGATGACCTTTGTAGTAATGGTCGCGCTCCTCGTTGCCGAGAGAGACCAGAGCGTTGTAGTAGTTGTCCTGCTGCGCATCCATCTGCACCACACCGAACACCAGGTTGCTACCGGACTCCCTGACAAGCCTCTCCAGCGGCACGATAAAAGCCTCTTCCACCTGAAACTGAAAGGCTGAAACCGCCGTCTCCGGCCAGATGATCAGATCCCTGTCCAGGTTCTCCTTGGTCAGGTTGGCATACAGCACCAGACTTGGCGACAACTGCTCCGGCAGCCACTTCTGCGCCTGCGGAATATTGCCCTGAACCAGCGCCACCGACAGGGATTCACCGGCAGGCCTGCTCCACTCCAACTCCGTCATCCACCAGCCAGACAGCCAGATCAGAAGCAGCAGACTGGCCCGCCAGGGCCGACCGGATTTGCCGGTCAACAGATCGCTGAGCAGACCTGCAGTGAGAATCACCATCCAACTCACCCCCAGCACACCCAGCAATGGAGCATATCCGGCGAGGGGTGAATCGAGCTGGGAGTAGCCGGGCTGCAGCCAGGGAAAGCCGGTTAAAAACCACCCCCTGAACCACTCCATCAATACCCAGAGGGCCGGGTAGATCAGGACCAGCTTGAGACCTGCGGAGAAACCATCGAATCGTCGGGCCAGCCAGCCGAGCAGACCGTAGTAGAGGGAGATGAAAAGAATGAATCCGAGGGTAATGA
>JAHRHW010000510.1 GCA_019100305.1 Candidatus Thiodiazotropha taylori
CACAAGCAGCTTTGTAGCTACTTGTGGGAGTGTGGGAGAGATGGTATCTACACCCTGAGTTCGATGGTTGGGTGGGGCCATGCCCCACCAAGTACATTATGATCACGGCAAGAATCGATGTCGGACGTGAGCGCAATCTACTGCCGAACACTACCTGGTGAGACGCCAAGCTCCCGCTTGAAGGCCCGGCAGAATGCCGCTTCGGATTGGTAACCGAAGCGTTCCGCGAACACCACCAGAGGCTCCGATGATTCAAGCAGCTGTGTGCGGGCCATCAGCATACGCCAGCGGGTCACATAGCGCATCGCGGTATAACCGACCAGATCGGTAAATCGTGCAGAGAATCCTGAGCGGGACATTCGCGCCTCCATAGCCAGTGAGGTCAGGTTCCACTCTCTTTCCGGGTTGCGGTGTATCGCTGCAAGGGCCCTGCCGATCTGCTTGTCCCGCAGTGCATTCAGCCAGCCCGGTTGAGGTCCGCTCAATGAGTCGAGCCAGGAGCGAATTGCCTGGATTACCAGAATGTCTGCCAACCGGGTGATTACCGTTTCACCACCGGGACGCAGCTCTCTCGCTTCACGGGTGATCAGTTGCAGGGTATTTTGTATCCAGCTGCTCTCATCCTCTTTCCAGGTATCGATCTTCAAAACCTGTGGCAGCAGGGCTACCACCTGCTGTCCGGCAACATGGTCAAAGCGCACCAGTCCACAGGTCAGCTGGGTCAGTTCACCACTGCCGCCGTGATGCATGATTTCATATCGTTCACTCACCGACTCCACCGGAATATCGAACAGGGGTGTGGTCTGGTGCTCTAGATCACTGCGGACTTCGTGGCCCGCACCATGGGGAACCAGCGCCAGGCTGCCCTGTTTCAGCAGGCAGGGTTTTTCTCCGGCCACCTCCAGCCAGCACTCACCCCGGGTCACCACATGAAACATCATGTGGCCCTCGAAGGGTGGCAGGGATACCCCCCAAGGCGCTTTCAACTCGGAACGGCAGTAGTAGGTGCCGTTCAGCTTCAGCAAGTGAAGCGCTTCCCCGATTGGGTCTGACACATCTGCAATTGTCGATTTGGCATCGCTGGTCATGGGTTTTTTCGATTTGGACGAGCTGCATATAAATATAGACAAACAGCCATGGTTGGTGTGTGCGTTGTTACCTAGGATCAACTCATGCGTTTTAACGCAGAGTTTTATAACTAATAACCTTGTAAAGGAGATAGGATTATGACCAACAAACCGATACTGATCATTGGCAAACATGGCAAGACCGGTAGTCGTGTCGTGCAGCGTTTGCAATCGATGGGTCTGCAGACCAGAGCGGTCTCAAGGTCGACGGCTCTGCCATTCGATTGGCAGCAACGGGATACCTGGGGCCCGGTATTGCACGGTGTTGCTGCTGTCTATGTTACCTACCAGCCTGATCTGGCAATTCCACAAGCTCAGTCTGATATTGAAGCGTTTGTTGCCATGGCTAAAGCGGCTGGTGTTGAACACATTGTGTTGCTCTCGGGGCGGGGTGAGGCCGGCGCCCGGCAGGCGGAGGAGATTCTCATCAACAGCCGCATCCGCTGGAATATCGTCAGGGCGAGCTGGTTTTTTCAGAACTTCAGTGAAAGTTTCATGATCGATGGGATTCTGCAGGGCGAACTGATCCTGCCGGCGGGGGATGTCCTGGAACCATTCATCGATGCAGAGGATATTGCCGATGTGGTGGTTGCCTGTTTGACCAATGCAAAACATCACAATCGTCTCTATGAAGTGACCGGGCCTCGCGCCATGACCTTTGCTGATTGCATGGCAGAGCTGTCGCGAGCGCTACAGAGGCCGGTGAAATATACTCAGGTACCGCTGGATGCCTATCTGGATGCACTTCAGCAGCAGGGTGTTCCCGAACTGATGCAGTGGTTGCTCAAGGAGCTGTTCACGGAGGTTCTGGATGGTAGAAACAGCCAGGTGCAACAGGGTGTTGAAGAGGCATTGGCGAGACCGGCCAACGATTTTCAGGTCTATCTGAAGCGTATGGTCGACTCGGGATGCTGGTCCGGTGAGCGATTGGAACAGGTGGTTTGATGTTCCGTTGATCACTATTCTGATCTGCCCCTGATGGGCCGGC
>JAHRHW010000511.1 GCA_019100305.1 Candidatus Thiodiazotropha taylori
TCTGAAATCGTGTTTGATGAAACAACTTCACGCCTTGCCTCCCGAAGAATAGTCAGCAGCCCGGAGCTCCAGGCTTGCTCAAGCTGCTGGGATAATACGATGTCTGTTGCGGCGGGTAAACCTGGTGGTCAATTGAAAACTGTCACTCAGACTGTTGACAGCGGGATAGCTGGAACGGTCTGTTCATATCCATGGAATACAATTGAACGATTCGTTCAATTACACGGCCTGAACAGGCAATCAACAAGCCAACAATCAACTCTAAGCGAGCCAGGAAACATCCAGACTGGAGACGACTTGAGCCGATGACTCCCCAACTATCAAACATATATCGGCCCCTTGCCGTTGCCGGTCAATCTCAGCGAAGGGGATCCGGCAAATACCACATGTACTGGCATAGATATTGCGAGTTTCTTAGGTTAGCAAAACCCGTGCTGTGTTAAATACATACGTGAAACTTTCTCGGTAGAATCTTCTGTTTCTACTTTTGCTGGTTTCCAGTTTTAGGAGTTTTTTGATGAAGAAGTTTGCTCTGTTTGCCCTGGCTATCGTAATTGCCCTACCACTGGCCAGCGTTGAGGTAATGGCGATGGATGATGCCAAAATGATTAAAAAGATGGTGAAAAAGGGGAAGAAAGTCGCCATTAAGCAGTGCTTTGCCTGTCATGACATCACAGCAGAAAAACAGAACCGGGTTGGTCCGCCACTCTGGGGGGTTTATGGAAAACCGGCCGGCTCAGTGGAAGGCTATGAATACTCGGCAGCACATCTCAGCAAAGCGGACTCCATCGTCTGGGACGACGCCACACTCGATGCCTATCTGCAGGATCCCAAAGCGCTCATTCCGGACAATAAAATGGCGTTTCCCGTTGTCGGCGTGAAACCGATGTCGGATAAGCAACGCAAGAACGTGATCGAATTCTTGAAATCACTGAAGTAATCGTTGGTTTTCTTCAGATCCAGCAGTCAGGAGATCATTAATCATGAGCCGTTTACTAAGGGGTATTACTCTACTCCCACTGTTAACCCTGTTAATGATTGCCCCCGTACTGGCGGCCGATGGTGATGTGGTAAAAATCAATTCCAAGGCCTCTGCCAACGAGATCGTGGAAAGTTTGAAAAAGCAACTTGCAGAACAGCGTTTCAAAGTCTTTTCCGTCTACGACCACGGCGATGCAAACTCTGTTAAAAAGGTCATCGCATTCGGTAAATCAAACCAGAATGCACGCATCATGTGGCATGACCCGGCCGCCGGATTGGAGTTACCCCTGAAAATTGCGGTATTCCAGGATGATGTGGGCACCCGGGTGATCTATCGCAAACCCAGCTCTTTGCGCAATACCTACAGCCTGGAGGATTGCCGACTGCTGGATGACCTGGACCAGGTGTTCGCGCAACTGGCACAGCAAGCCGCCCAGTGACTTGTTTAAAAGCTTGCAGCACTCGGCTGATCCTGCTTGGACTTGCCCTCATCATGGGACCTGTGGCGGCTGAGCCACAGGCCCAGCAGGCATGTCAAAGCCAGGCTTTCGGAAGCGGTCAATTCCGTGCCTATGCCGATCCAAAACCGGTTTCCAATAACGCCTTCTACAACAACCAAGGAGAAAAGATCCCGCTTGACTCGCTTCCCGGTCCAAGGGCGCTACTGGTCAATTTCTGGACCACCTGGTGCACCCCTTGCAGAGAGGAGATGCCATCCATGGATCGGCTTCAGGCCCGCATCTCCCGGGACAGATTGATGATCCTTCCTCTGGTGCGGGATGGGAAGGGAGTCTCGGAAGCGATCCGTTTCTATCGAACCCATGAAATCATCCATCTGCCGGTTGCGGCAGACCGATTTGGTAAAATCTCCTATGACCACAGGGTTGGCGCCCTGCCCCAGACCCTGTTTGTCGATCAACAGGGTATGGTAAAAGGGATGCTGATCGGCGCAGTGGATTGGGAAAGCAAACCAGTCCTGCATTTGCTCAACAGCTGCCTCAACGTGAGCTTGAACGAAACAACTTCCCCTTAGGTCCTGTTAAATCGCATCCAATCAATTTCTCCAATCAATCTGTAAGAGAAAACATGAAACTTCTTGCCAGTCTCAGTTTGACTATAGCGCTGCT
>JAHRHW010000512.1 GCA_019100305.1 Candidatus Thiodiazotropha taylori
TGATGGGTCGATTCGATTCTTGCGCCACTCTGTTTGCCGAGTTGGATCAGATGACCTGCCAGGCGGCGGTCTACCCGGCGAAAGGCAATCTCTTCCACAATCCCGATCACCTCGCTGAGTCTGCTGCTGATCAGGTTGAAAAGATAGTTACGCCAGGCTGGTGTCTGGTCCGTCCAGCGAATCACATCCGCGGTACTGATCAGCACTGCTTCGATCGGTTCTTCCGACACCGCATTGGCTGGAAAAGGCTCACCATTCATGATGCAGGAGGCGGTCAGAATGCAGCTCTCGCCGGGACCGATCCGATAGAGGGTGATCTCCCGGCCGTTCTCACTCAGTTTGTAGACCCGTGCGGATCCCGAAATCACCAGAGCCAAATGGGAACATTCCGTACCCTGATGGCAGATCGGTTGGTCGGCTGGCAGGTCAATCTTGCTGGCGCGCTCGAAGAAACTCTGTTGAAAGTCGCTCTCCGCCTGTTGCAGAAACTGAAACTGCTGAGTAATTTTGGTTATGTTGCTGGTGTCGGTAATCAAGGCAACCTCAAGCTATTACTGTCACGGGATTGATCGAACAGGGGGATCGTTGCCGATAGTAGTTCGTTGTGATGATCCAATGCAATGTGAATCGTGGATCTAAACTGAAATGCTTGTAAATGAGGCAGTTGTATCCATGATATGCTAATTTACTAGATATTTGTGAAGTTAGGCGACGAACTACTGTCATGTCAGAACCGGACATTGAAGCGATTAAAATAAAAAAAGAGCGAGTGCGCCTGTTATATGCGAATGGTGTAACTCTGATATTCGCCAATTTTATTGCCGGCGCGATCTTCTTCTATCTCAACAAGGTGTGGGAGTTTGATCAGGGCATGATCTGGGGCGGGCTGTTTGCTCTGCTGCTGATTGGGCAGAGCGTGCTGACACTGGCTGCCCGGTATAGCGAACTGGACAGGTTGCAGATCTGGCGCTATGCCCTGTTGCCCGGTGTCCTGTTGCTCGGTCTGCTGTGGGCGGGGGCTTTGGTCCATCTGCTCTTCAATCCCGAATCGACCGAGTTTCTGGTGATCGATCTGGTGCTGATCGGTACGGTCTTTCTGCTTACCGCGCTTCTTCTCACCATCGATACGTTCTTTAGTATCATTTTCGTACTGACCGCCTCAATGGTGGTAATGTTTGTTCTAAACGGTGAGCAGGGTAGTGTCAGTGAGGAGTTTATCGCCGGGCTGATCGCCTACGCATTGGCACTGCTGATTCTGGCCGCCTGGATGACGGTCTACCAACAAGGCTATCTGTTGATCGCCGCCAACCGGGTACTGTTGCATGAACGGATGGTGGCATCGGAAACCGAGTTGAGTGAAATGCGCAGCCGGCTGATTCAGGAGAATGATCAGCGCCAATCTGTGGAACAGGAGCTGTTTCTCGCCAAGGAAGAGGCTGAGGGGGCCAATCTGGCCAAGTCAGAGTTCCTGGCCACCATGAGCCATGAGATCCGAACTCCGCTAAATGGCATTCTGCCGATTTTGGAAATGCTCCTGGAGACCAAGCTGAATGGGGAGCAGAAGCAGTTTGTCGCTACTGCCTTGAACTCCTCTCAACTGCTGCTGAGTATCATCAACGACATTCTCGACTTCTCCAAGATCGAAGCCGGGAAACTCGATCTTGAGTTTATCGAGCTCAATCTGGAAGGCACCATCGAGCAAGTTACCTCATTGATGAAGAATGCAGCCGATCGGCGCAATCTGAAACTGAATTACCGTATTGACCGGGATGTGCCGAAAACGGTTCGAGGCGATCCGATCCGTCTGCGTCAGATACTCACCAATCTGGTGAGTAATGCGGTGAAATTCACTGAGCATGGGGAGGTTTCGGTTGAGGTGACCAATCGTCAGACCTCACGTACCGAGGTGGACCTGATGTTTGCGGTGCGTGATACCGGTATCGGTATGACCCAGGAGCAGGTGGAGCGCCTCTTCGAACCCTTTTCCCAAGCCGATGCATCAACCACCCGCAAGCATGGTGGTACCGGCCTTGGGCTGGTGATCTGTAAACGCCTGGCCGAATCTATAGTCTTACTCAGATTGACGCTCGACAGGGCCCCATCAAGCA
>JAHRHW010000077.1 GCA_019100305.1 Candidatus Thiodiazotropha taylori
CACCGGTATAGAGTCCATCCGTGTCCGGCAGATTGCGTATCTTCGCCAGACCACGGGCATAGCGTGCGGCATGGGCTGCCCGGCTGTAGCAATTGTAGAGACCGCGTCTTGGGGGACCTTTCAGTTTATCCTCAAGCGAAGGCAGGGTTTTGCTGGCCTGTTCGATCAGTTCCATTCCCAACATCGGGATTGCCAGAGAGATTCGGGTGATCGGCTCCTTGGGTTGAACAGGCAGCTGGCTGAGCTTTTGCATCACGTACAGGCTGAACCCAGGATCGCGGGAGATCACTTCCGAAAGCCTGGTATGGTTCACGCTCGATTTATTGAGTAGGTCCCTGACCTGGGTCAGGGTGCGCTGCATGACGGGGAGGGGATCTGACGAGATCTGTCGTACCCACTCTTCAACTGTCTGGGACATAGCCTGCAAGTATTATGGTTGATGAGGTCATCTGCATTCAGAAACACCCCAGGGGTTAATAATTTATCGCTCCAAGATAAAACCTATGAGATTCGCTGGCAAGGTCTGATTGAGCCAGCAACCCGCAATCGGCCTCATCACCGGTAGGGGAAATTACTTGGTTTCTGCGGGAACGGGGGGGTGTTAAACTAACCGGTTTGAATATTCGGTATTGAGAGGTTTGTATGGCAGGACACAGTAAGTGGGCCAATATCAAGCATAAGAAGGCTGCAAATGATAAGAAGCGCGGCAAGATCTGGACCAAATTGATCCGTGAGATCACAGTCGCAGCCCGCATGGGGGGCGGTGATCCCAATGCCAATCCCCGATTGCGTCTGGCAATGGACAAGGGTCTTGGTGCCAACATGCCCAAAGATACCATTGAGCGGGCAATCAAACGGGGTGCCGGCGGCAGCGACGGTGAGAACTACGATGAGATCCGCTATGAGGGTTATGGGCCCGGTGGCACAGCCGTGATGGTGGACTGCATGACCGACAACCGCAACCGCACAGCGTCAGAAGTGCGTCACGCCTTCAGTAAGCTGGGCGGCAACCTTGGAACCGATGGATCGGTAGCCTATCTGTTCACCAAGCAGGGCATCATCAGCTTTGCAGCCGGTTCCGATGAGGAGCAGGTCATGGATGCAGCGCTCGAGGCCGGCGCTGAGGATGTGGTCACCAATGATGACGGCTCCATCGATGTGATCGCCACACCGGAGAGTTTCTCCGAGGTCAAGGATGCCCTGGTTCAGGCGGGATTGGCGCCGGAAAATGATGAGGTTACCTATGTGGCTTCGACCCAGGCGGAGCTGGATGAGGGGGATGCGGATAAACTGCTGCGCATGATCGATATGCTTGAGGATCTGGATGATGTGCAGAATGTCTACACCAATGCAGAGATTTCAGACGAAATTCTCGATGCAGTTGGCTGAATGCTGAGGATAATCGGCATCGATCCCGGCTCTCGGATTACCGGGTTTGGATTGATCGAATCCGATGGTGTGCACACCACCCATCTGTTTCATGGTGTGTTACGCCTCGAAGGTGAAGCCCTGGCGCCCAGACTGGGGCAGATTTTTACCGGTATCAGTGAAGTGATCAACCAGTATCAGCCTGAAGTGATGGCAATAGAACAGGTCTTCGTTTCAAAGAACGCTTCATCGGCACTCAAGCTGGGGCAGGCCAGAGGCGCAGCGATCTGCGCTGCCGTCAATCAGGGATTGTCGGTTGCGGAATACTCACCCAGAGGTATCAAGCAGGCCGTTGTGGGTACCGGTCGGGCGGAGAAAACCCAGGTTCAGCACATGGTGCAGATGCTACTTAAGCTGCAGAAAAAACCACAGGCCGACGCAGCAGATGCCTTGGCTGTGGCATTGAGTCATGCCCACAGTAGCAGGATTGGATATGCAAAGCGTAACAATGGTATGAGAGGTTTTCAGCCGTGATCGGTCGTCTAAGAGGCGAACTTGCCGCGAAGCAGGCGCCCCATCTATTGGTCGATGTGGGTGGTGTAGGATATGAAATCGAAGCGCCGCTTTCGACCATATTCTCTCTCCCGGAAGTTGGTCAGAAGGTTACTTTGCTGACCCATTTGATCGTCCGGGAAGATGCCCATGTTCTGTATGGCTTCAGTAATGAAACTGAACGAACTTTGTTTCGTAACCTACTGAAGGTGAACGGTGTAGGTGCTAAGATGGCGCTAACAATACTATCGGGTATGAGTGCCGAGGAGTTTGCCCGATGTGTCGAATTCGAGGATCTTGCAGCGCTGGTCAAACTGCCGGGTATCGGTAAAAAGACCGCCGAGCGGTTGATCATCGAAATGCGCGACCGATTGGCAAAACTGTCTGCTTTCAGTGTCTCCGGCTCTGGGGGACAGGCGATCGCAACGGATCAGTCCGGGTCAGCCAATGCGGATGCTGTGGCGGCGCTGGTGGCACTCGGCTACAAACCCCAGGATGCCAGCCGTATGGTGAAAAGCGTGGAACAGCAAGACATGGACAGTGAAGCACTTATCAGGGCCGCTCTTCAGGGTGCGGCTAAAAAATGACAGGATCACCGGTGAACGAAGAACCCAGACTGATCGATGGTGTGGCTACGGGGGATGATGATCTGCTGGAGCGGGCCATCCGACCCAAACAGCTGACCGACTATGTGGGCCAGACCGCAGTGCGAGAGCAGATGGAGATCTTCATTACTGCGGCAAGAGGGCGCGAAGAGGCGCTCGATCACGTACTGATTTTTGGCCCTCCGGGATTGGGCAAGACCACTCTGGCGCATATCATCGCCAACGAAATGGGGGTCAATCTTCGACAGACTTCCGGGCCGGTACTTGAAAAACCTGGAGACCTGGCTGCTCTGTTGACCAATCTGGAGCCCCATGATGTGCTGTTTGTCGATGAGATTCATCGCCTCAGTCCGGTGGTGGAAGAGGTGCTCTATCCAGCCATGGAGGATTTTCAGCTCGATATCATGATCGGTGAAGGTCCTGCCGCCCGTTCCATCAAGCTCGATCTGCCTCCCTTTACCCTGGTCGGTGCAACCACCAGAGCGGGTCTGCTGACCTCACCACTGCGGGACCGTTTCGGCATCGTGCAGCGTCTGGAGTTCTATGATGCTGAGGAGTTGGCGCGTATCGTCAGTCGTTCTGCCGGGATCCTGAATATTGGTATCGACGTTCCAGGTTCCGGGGAAGTCGCACGGCGCTCGCGGGGAACCCCGAGAATCGCCAACCGTCTGCTGAGAAGAGTTCGCGACTACGCCCAGGTCAAAGGGGATGGCCATATATCGGCAGAGCTTGCAGACAAGGCGTTGAAGATGCTCAAGGTGGACAGTAACGGATTCGATAGCATGGATCGTCGATTGCTACTGGCGGTGATTGAGAAGTTTGATGGTGGACCGGTAGGGGTTGATAATCTGGCAGCGGCCATCGGTGAGGAGAAGGGCACGATCGAAGATGTGCTGGAGCCCTATCTGATACAGCAGGGCTTTATGATGAGAACGCCAAGGGGTAGAGTCGCCACACAGGCAGCCTATCTGCATTTTGGCTTGACCCCCAGATCCGGTAATCATCTGCCATCTGAGGATGAGCTGTTTTAGGGGTTGATTAGTAATAGCGAATACGGATTATTCAGGGAACTCGGATAACATCACACAATCATAGTAGGTTAGTTTCGACGGCGGATTTGGTCGAATAACGGTCTTGGGGTATGAACAGCAGTCAAAATCGATTTATCTGGCCGGTCAGGGTCTACTACGAAGATACCGATGCCGGTGGTGTGGTCTATTACGCCAACTACCTGAAATTCATGGAGCGGGCACGCACCGAGTGGTTGCGGAGTAAAGGCTTCGAGCAGGATGAGCTGCTGCAGAAAGACGGGATCATCTTCGCAGTTCGTCACGTCGATGTGGGATACCATCATCCCGCCCGTTTTAACGATGCCTTGGAGGTGTCTGCCAGCGTGTCACGGAAGGGGCGTGCCAGCCTGACTTTCTACCAGGAGGTGCTACGCACCGAGGATACACACATACTCTGTCAGGGAGAGATCAAGATTGCTTGTGTGAATATGAAGACCATGCGCCCAACACCTATTCCAAAACATATTTTGCTGGAGATTGCGGATGTCGACTGACCTCTCCATTACCCATCTGATTCTGAATGCCAGCCCGGTGGTGCAGTTCGTCATTGCATTGCTGGTGTTTGCCTCACTCAGCTCCTGGAGTATGATCTTTGATCGCATGCGGGTGCTGAAGAGTGCCATGAGAGATGCGGACGAATTCGAAAGTCGCTTCTGGTCGGGTGGTGACCTGGCGGAACTTTACCGCCAGTTGGAACGGGAAACGGATGATGAATCGGGTATGGCCTCGGTGTTTCGCGCCGGGTTTCGTGAGTTTGCCCGGTTGAGAACCAAGGGTCACAAGGATCCGATGGCGATGGTGCAGGGGGCGCAACGCTCAATGCGGGTCTCTCTGAACCGGGAGGTTGATCGTCTTGAGAGTCATCTTTCAACCCTGGCAACCATCGGATCCACCAGCCCCTATGTGGGACTCTTCGGTACCGTTTGGGGCATCATGAACTCGTTTACCGCTCTGGGTAATGTCAAGCAGGCCACCCTGGCGCTGGTGGCCCCAGGTATAGCCGAAGCCCTGATCGCCACGGCGATCGGTCTGTTTGCCGCGATTCCTGCTGTAATCGCCTACAACCGCTACTCCAACGATGTGGAACGACTGAATAACCGTTACGACGATTTCGTGGAAGAGTTTGCAACCATCCTGCAGCGTCAGGCTGTATCCTGATCGGGTTTGTGACCAGATGAGTCGCAGCAAAAATCGTCGTCGTCCGATGTCCGAGATCAACGTGGTCCCCTACATTGATGTTATGCTGGTGCTGCTGGTTATCTTTATGATCACGGCACCACTGCTGACCCAGGGGGTACAGGTGGAGCTGCCCCAGGCCGATGCGGAACCTCTCTCCAGTGAAGTGGACGAGCCCCTGGTGGTGACGGTTAATCAGGCAGGGGATCTTTTTATCGACATTGGTGAAGATAAGGATCAACCGGTGGAAGAGGATGCCCTGGTCGAGCGGGTGAGGGCGGTACTCAAATACAAACCCAAGACTCCGATCATGGTACGTGGTGACAGAGGCGTACCCTATGGTCGGGTGGTGGAAGCGATGGTGCTGCTTCAGGCAGGGGGCGCACCGAGTGTAGGTCTGGTTACTGAATCACCGGAGAAGTAGTCGTGTTAGGGGTGCTCAAACGCAATCCATTTTCGGTGATGCTGGCGCTGTTGCTGCATTTTGTGATCGTATTCTTTCTGGTGTTTGGCGTCGATTGGGAGAAAAAACCGAAACCGATCGCCTCCCAGGCCAATGTGGTGCAGGCGCACACCATCGATCTGGACAAGATCAATGAGAAAAAGGCCGAGGAGAAAAAGGCTCAGCAGCTGAAGCAACAGCAGCAGGAGAAGAAGCGGCGTCAGGCTGAAGAGAAGAAACGTCAACAGGCGCTTGAAAAGAAGCGTGTCGCTGAGCAGAAGGCAAAGCAGAAACGTGAGGCGGAAGCCAAACAGAAAGCAGAGGCCAAGCGAAAAGCGGAAGCCAAGCGCAAGGCTGAGGCCAAGAAAAAAGCGGAGGCCAAACGCAAGGCAGAGGCGAAGCGTAAGGCGGAAGCTGAAGCGAAACGTAAAGCGGAGGCAAAACGTAAAGCTGAGGCGAAACGCAAAGCCGAAGCTGAGGCAAAACGCAAAGCCGAGGCCAAGCGCAAGGCGGAAGCGGAAGCAAACCGTCGTGCTCAGGCCGAACGGGAAAGGGCGCTGCAGGCGCAGATTGCCGCTGAGCAGAACAGTCGTGAAATCGATCGTTATGGTGCGGTAATCAAGCAGCAGATTGAGCGCAACTGGTTGAAGCCGGCGCAAAACACAGAAGGACTCTCGTGTGTGGTGCAGGTCAGGCTGATACCCGGTGGGGATGTGGTTCCCGGTGGGGTCAGCATTATCCGCAGCAGCGGTAATGCGGCTTTCGATCGTTCGGTAGAGGCTGCGGTCTACAAGGCGGCACCGCTGCCGGTACCCAGTGGCGCTCTGTTTGAATCGTTCCGCTCATTAAGATTAAACTTTAAGCCGAATAAATAACTAATTGTTAATATGAAAAAAATATTTTTGATGTTGCTGGTGTTTTTGGCTTGTCACTCCATAGTGAAGGCTGAACTGACCATTGAGATAACCGAAGGCGTTGAAGGTGCGCTGCCAATTGCCGTGGTACCTTTCGGTACTCCGGGCAGAGGACAGCCGGCGGTGGATCTGGCTGAGGTGATCAATGCGGATCTGCAGCGTAGCGGACGTTTCAAGACCATACCACGGGCCGATATGCTCTCCCGTCCCACCTCAGATCGCGAGGTGGAATTCAAAGACTGGCGGGCGTTGGGTGTGGAGAATCTGGTGGTTGGTCAGGTGGAGTCGACCGGGGCGGGAACCTATCAGGTTCAGTTTCAATTGCTCGATGTCTATCGGGGACAGCAACTTTCCGGCTACAGCATCCCCACTACCGCATCCAACCTGCGCAATACGGCCCACCGTATAGCCGATATCATCTATGAAAGTCTATTGGGTATTCCCGGTGCATTTTCAACCCGGGTCGCCTACATCACCTCAACCCGGCTGGCAGACGGCAAGAGCCGGATCGGTCTGAATGTTGCCGATGCGGATGGTCACAATCCAGAGACCATCGTTACTTCCAGCGAGCCACTGATGTCACCGGCCTGGTCCCCGGACGGGATGAAAATTGCCTATGTCTCTTTCGAAGGTGGGCAGTCGGCGGTCTATGTTCAGGGTGTCTATACTGGCAAGCGTCAGAAAGTCACCTCTTTCAAAGGGATCAACGGGGCGCCATCCTGGTCCCCGGATGGCCGCAAACTGGCCCTTACCCTGTCGAAGGGAGGGAATCCGGATATCTATATCTACGATATGCGCAGCCGCAAGCTGCAGCAGATCACCCGCCACTACTCGATCGACACCGAACCTGCCTGGTCTCCGGACGGCAAGAGTCTGGTGTTTACCTCTGACCGTGGAGGCAAACCTCAGATCTACCGGGTATCCGCTTTTGGCGGCAAGGCGCAACGTGTTACCTTTGAAAACAGTTACAATGCCCGGGCTTCGTTCTCACCGGATGGAAAACTGCTGACCTTTGTCACCCAGGACGAGGGTAACTATCGGATTGCGGTGCAGGATCTCAAAACCGGCGTGATGCAGGTCTTAAGTCAGGGGAGACTGGATGAGTCACCCAGCTTTGCACCCAACGGCAGTATGATTATCTACGGCGCCAAAGCTGGACGCCGTGGCGTTCTCGCGGCAGTCTCGACCGATGGGCGAGTCAGACAGCGTCTTGCCTTGCAGGAAGGGGATGTACGCGAACCGGATTGGTCACCTTTTAAGAAATAATGCACGAGTGAATTAGGAGAACTTCCATGAAAAAAGTGCTGTCACTATCTGCCACCATCACACTCTCTCTGCTGTTGATGATCGGCTGTTCCTCAACCCCAACCACTGAAGGCGGGGCAGAGGTATCTGAACAATCCACCGGTGCTGGAAGCGAAATGGGTGCAGAAGGCAGTGAAGCGTCCACCTCTGCCGCTTCACAGGGCGAAGAGTGGTACGGCGATCCACTTGAGAATCCCAACAGCCTGCTGGCTACCCGGGTGATCTATTTCGATTACGACCAGAGTGTGGTGCGTTCCGACTATCTGGAAGTAATCCAGGCACATGCTGACTATCTTGCCGCTAACCCGCAGGCCGTAGTCCGATTGGAAGGTCATGCCGACGAGCGGGGTACCCGTGAGTACAATCTTGGTCTGGGTGAAAACCGTGCCAACTCCGTGCGCAGCCTGATGATGGCTCAGGGTGTGGCGGATAACCAGATGGTGGTTGTCAGTTATGGCGAAGAGAGACCATCCGCCTTCGATAACACCGATGAGGCGATGGCCCTCAATCGACGTGTTGAACTGGTCTACTGATTGGAGAGAGGCTCATGAACTCACGCATCAGACTGGCGATTATCGGCCTGGCGATCGGGTTGGGGACGAGCACGCCGATTCTGGCAGCAGAAAATGGCCCCAATGTGGAGCAGCGTCTGCAGCGGATTGAGCGGATGCTGCAAAATCAGAGTCTGGCGGATCTGGTACTGCAACTTCAGCAGTTGCAGAGAGAGGTACAGCAGTTGCGTGGCGATGTGGAACTGCAGAAGCACACCATGGATGCCATGAGCCGCCGGCAGCGGGATCTCTATCTGGATATTGATCAGAGATTATCCCGCTTTCAGTCGGGTGGGGCGGTGATACCCCCACCGGTTTCCCAACCGGCTCCAGCACCTGCGGCAGCACCGATGCCCCAGCAGGGTGCTACCGCACCGGTAACATCGATGGATACGATGGCTAACGCAGTGGTAACTCCGCCGGATCCTCAACAGGAGGAGATGGTCTATCAGGAGGCCTTCAATCTATTGAAGCAGGGGCGCTATCCGGAGTCGATTACCGCCTTTAGCGCATTTCTCAAGGATTACTCCGGTGGTACTTATGAGGACAATGCCCAGTACTGGCTGGCGGAAGCGAGTTATGTGAACCGGGATTTCGACACCGCCCTGGCGGAGTTCACCAAGGTGCGGGAGAGGTATACCCAGAGCCCAAAGGTTCCGGGTGCCATGTTGAAGATGGGTTACATCCACTACGAAAAAAAACAGTGGGATGAAGCGAAAAAGATCCTGCGTGAGCTTCAGCTCAACTATCCTGCCACCACCGAGGCCCGCCTCGCGGAGAAGCGGATTCAGCGGATCACCAAAGAGGGACGCTGAAGCACAGCAAAACAGGGTGCTATGTTCATCCTGTGGTGCATTGTTTGATCGATAGGGTGCGGTTATCCGCACCCTTTTTGCATTTCTCACCATCAGCTGTTAAATATCTATCCATCCTACCGCTCGATAATCTCTCGAACTCAATTGGCTCTACCTGGAAATGTCACACATACGCATCACTGAGATCTTTATCTCTCTACAGGGGGAGTCAAACACGGTCGGTTTGCCGACAGTTTTCATCCGCTTGACAGGTTGTCCACTGCGTTGTGTCTACTGTGATACTGAGTATGCTTTCAGCGGCGGCGAAAAAATGCCGATTGAGTCGATCCTGCAACAGATCTCCGAACTGCGCACCAGGCGGATTTGTGTCACCGGTGGTGAGCCGCTGGCCCAGGCTGCCTGTAGCGAACTGTTGAGCCAGCTTTGTGATGCAGGATATGAGGTCTCGCTGGAGACCAGTGGTGCGCTGGATATCAGCCGGGTTGACCCAAGAGTGGAGCGGGTCATCGATCTTAAGACACCGGGTTCCGGTGAGGTGGAAAAAAACCGCCTCGCCAATCTGGGGTGTTTGAGAGCGAGTGATCAGCTCAAGTTTGTCATCAGTGACAGGGCTGACTATGAGTGGAGCAGGGCGATGCTGAAGGATCACAATCTGGAAAGCGCTTGTGAAATCCTCTTCTCTCCCGTACATGGCAAACAGAGTCCAACTCAACTGGCCGAGTGGATTCTGCAGGACCGCTTGGATGTCAGGTTTCAAGTGCAACTCCACAAACTGTTATGGGATGATCAGCCAGGGCGATGAATAAGAAAGCCGTAGTATTGCTCTCAGGCGGCCTCGACTCCGCCACGGTATTGGCAATTGCCAGAAGTCAGGGATATGCATGCTATGCATTGAGCATGTCCTATGGTCAACGCCATGCCGCTGAACTGAATGCCGCTGCCAAACTTGCAAGGTCACTCGGTGCGGTCGATCACAAGGTGATGTCTATCGGGCTTGATTCGATCGGTGGTTCGGCGCTGACCGATACCTCGATCGAGGTTCCGGAGCAACTCGCTGATGGCATCCCGGTGACCTATGTACCGGCAAGAAATACTGTCTTTCTCTCACTGGCCCTGGGTTGGGCAGAGGTCCTTGAAGCCCAGGAGATCTTCATCGGCGTGAATGCGGTGGACTATTCCGGTTACCCCGACTGCCGCCCTGAGTTTATTCGTGCCTTTGAACAATTGGCCAACCTGGCAACCAAGGCGGGAGTGGAAGGTAAGGATTTTCATATCCACACACCTTTGATCGATCTGACCAAAGGGGAGATCATTCAGCAGGGGATCAAGCTGGGGCTCGACTACAGTCTGACCGTATCCTGCTACCAGGCGAATGAGCGGGGAGAGGCCTGCGGCAGTTGCGACTCCTGCCGCTTGAGAGCGCGGGGGTTTGAGGAAGCCGGGGTTGCCGATCCTACCCGATACCGCAAAGTTTGAGTTGTGGGTTCAATCAGTCTGCGAATTAACGCAAATGATGTGACGTCGATCTATTCATCCTCAATCGGCAGGAAGCAGGATTCCAACGGATGAAATTGAATCAGCAATGCAGGATTGCCGATTGAATAATTCGTGTTTAGTTATTTCTTTCTTGATAAAGCGGTCACAAGAGATGTGAGTTGTCGATCAAGGTCGCGGGCACTAGGGTAATCACTAGTGTTAATTGGTGATCTGCAGTTGCTATATTGAGCGCACATAACAGTTGAGACTTTAAACAACTGACCAAGATAACAGTGCCTTGTGAATGACAGTAAAGGGAGTTATTGGCTATGACCGATTCAGCAGGTGGCATAGGTGGTGGTGATTCAGCTGGTTCCATGGGGGGCGGATCGGATATCGGCGGATCGGATTCCGGCTCATCAATGGGCGGAGACCTGTCAGGCGGTGCCTCCCTATCCGACGCCATGACGACCGGTGAACGGCTTGCCGGCAGCCCGACCACGGAAGATGGCCTGAAGGGTTCGCAGACCGCGCTGGGTTCGGCTCTCGGTTCACCGACAACCGCAGGAGCGCTTGCCGAACAGCAGGCAGCAACAACTCTAGCCAAGCCGGAAGAGGTAGACCACAGCAAAATCGATACGGCTGCAACTATTGCTGGTACGGTGACTACTGTCAGCACTTCCGCAGTTACTGCAGTTGCCACTGGCGTACAACAAAATGCGATCCAGGGACCTGTGGAGCATGCTATCGACCGCTTGGAGGCGAGCAAAGATCCCGCACAATTGGCGAAAGCCGAGGCACTGCGCGAAGCGAACAGGCCCGGTGGTTTGAAAGGGGCGCTTCACCCGGATGCAGTTGAGTACGATGTGGGTAAAACCCTGGCCGCCAGAAACCAGGTACTCAGTGACCAATCAGTCATCGGTAGCAAGCTGGCTAACGATCTCAATAAAGCGTCAAAGAGCATCGATATGGCAGAGTCGGTTGCTAAAAAGGCCGGTATTGTTGGTACAGTTGCCGGGCCTGTCATAGGTTCCCTATCGGAAGTGGCTAAGCTGGATGAGAATGCCACGACTGCAGAGCAGATAACTGCAGGCATAGTTGGCGCCGTGAAAACCTTAGACAATGCAGTCGTTGGTGGTGTGGTTGGTACAGTCGCAGGTGGCTTGACTTCATATACCGGTCCTGGAGCTGTTGCCACTGGATTAGCTGCTGGTTTTGTGGCAGATGAAATGTATCAAAAGGCGGGCGCTGATAAGCAGTTTGATGACTATGTCGATAACTCTGTCGCTCCTGTTGTGCAATCCGGGGTCGAGGTAGGTCTCGATATCGTCGATTCAACAGTCGAATTCAGCTCACAACTGGTAAACGATATCCAACAAACAGCAAGTGGATATTATAATGATCTGTTTGGTGAAAATGATGGAAGCGTACGGCCTTAAAATGCAGCAGTTGATTAAGATTAGCCTGTGTGCAAATGTGATTG
The DNA here is from genome assembly GCA_019100305.1 of Candidatus Thiodiazotropha taylori. GTDB lineage: Bacteria > Pseudomonadota > Gammaproteobacteria > Chromatiales > Chromatiaceae > Thiodiazotropha. The sequence continues at coordinate 11,758 of JAHRHW010000077.1, forward strand.
GAATTTTTGTATGAGTCACATCGTTAGAGAGTATTTTGAACGCTTCCGTAAATACCACTATTTAGGGTATCTCAGGCACTACTATAATGCGGCAAGAGATCCCCATCCATTTCGTTTCCTTGCTTTTCTACTGTTTGGATCCTTGGTCATTTTCAGCCTGGCAATTTATAGTACCCTGGCCATCGTGAATAATACGTTTGAGGGTAATCCGATCTATTTTTATGGTCTGACTGCATTCATGTATCTGATAGGGTTTGCAGTTGTTCCGACCATCCTGCTCTGGATACAGGGTTATCGACACCGGGAGAAGATACTATCGTCGGAGATTCCGGACAATCTGCCTCAGAATTCGGGTAGTGAGATTTGGTACATACTACTTTTTCTATCTATCTATCAGATTGTAAGAATAATCATCGAGTGATCGTTGTCGGTGATAGGGAGTTTAAGAATGCGTCCAGTATCACTACAGTTCCATTAATAATCTCATCGGGCTTGCTGTAGTTCCAATAATCGTGCTCTGGATACAGGGCTATCGACACCGGGAGAAGATACTATCCTCGGAGATCCCGGACAATCTGCCGCAAAACTCAGGTAAAGAAGTCTGGTACGTTTTGCTGCTTCTGTCTCTCTGTCAGACAATCAATAAAATATTTGAGTGTTAGTCTACAGAAGATAAGAGTCTCACTTTATACCAGGGCCAATTGGATTAGTGTTAACAAGCCCTAAGCTAGGTTGACAGCATCAGTCTGAGGCAGTGGCTTGGAATAAACATGGTAAATCCCATTGAGATCTCCACTCAGCGTCTTTTGCTCAGGCAGTGGTGTAGCAGCGACCTGGAACCCTTTGCCCAGCTCAATGCCGATCCTGAAGTCATGCGCTATTTTCCAGATACTTTAAGTCGTGAGCAGAGCGATGAGTTAGCCCAACGCTGCCAACAACTGATTCAACAGCGAGGCTGGGGGTTCTGGGCGGTGGAGCACAGGAGTAGCAGCACATTCATCGGTTTTCTCGGCCTTCATTTGCCCAGTGCCGATCTGCCATTCTCCCCCTGTGTCGAAATCGGTTGGCGACTGGCCCAATCCCACTGGGGAAGAGGCTATGCCACAGAGGGGGGCAGGGCTGCACTGCAGGTGGCTTTCGATCAATTGAAGTTAGAGGAAGTGGTCTCTTTTACCGCTGTGGGAAATCGTCGATCGCGACGGGTCATGGAGCGGTTGGGGATGGGGGATAGCACCGAGAATTTTGAACATCCGGCGATACCCCCCGGGCATCATTTACGAAAACATTGCCTCTACCGCATTACCAATGCGGCCTGGCGGGTCGCTCAGATATAGAGCAGTTCAGCCCAGCGGTCCTTCTCGATCAATGACTGTTTCTGTTGATTCCAGGCGTCCGCCGATCCAAAGGTCTCTTCCATCACCTTGTTGAAAACCTCTGCAGCTTTCTCCTGGCCACCCAGAAAGACATAGGTATTGGGATCGTTGATGAGTCTTTTGCACTCTTCCGCATGGTCGGCCAGGCTGTCCTGCAGACCTGCTTCCACACCGGCCAAGGGTCTGTCGGTCAAAGCGCTGAATGCCTTGAATGTCTCGTCGTCATAGTATTGGCCGAGATCTTTTTTCTCATCGTTCAAATAGAGCAGATTCATGCCGCCGTTATCACCATAGAAGAGGCGTACCTGGCCATCCCAGCTGCCGTGCTTA
>JAHRHW010000513.1 GCA_019100305.1 Candidatus Thiodiazotropha taylori
TACTCTGCAGCAGCCGATCACGCTGGAACCTCTGAGTAAATTTCCCGTGATCCGGGATCTGATGGTGGACCGGAGTCGTCTGTTTGCTGACCTGAAGAGAGTCCGTGCCTGGATCGAGATCGATGGCGCCTGGGACATTCACCAGGGAGCGCCACGCATCTCTCCGGAACATTGGCGGGACAACTATCTCTACAGCCGTTGTATGAGTTGTGGCAGCTGTCTGGAGGCCTGCCCTCAATACGGTCAGACGCTACCCTTCGTCGGTGCCGCCGCCCTGGCGGCGGTCAGACTGATGAATAACCACCCCACCGGTAGATACCATCGCAAGCAGCGGCTGCATGCGATCATGGGCGAGGGGGGACTGAGTGACTGTGGCAATGCGCAGAATTGTGTGCAGGTCTGTCCCAAAGAGATCCCTCTCACCACCGCCATCGGTGAGCTCGGCAGAGAGACCACCGTGCAGATGCTGAAAGACCTCTTCGGGTCGGGTGATTAGTCCTTCTCTGCGCGCCATGCCTTGATCAAGGATCTGCTTGAAGTCCTGAAAATGAACTAGAGCCTGTTAAGGCACAAAAACAGACCCAGCTGAGCGCATTGGTCTAGTCTTAACAGGCCCTAATACGAATCCCCCATTTCACAATGTGTCACAGTATGCCGCTTCAAGCAGGTTTATGATGAACGCTTGATGCCAGTTCCTATTCCAAGCATTCACACAAGAACCCTGCTTAGAAATCCGAGGTAGACTCAATGACCAATAAATTCGTGATCAGCTGCATGCTGGCTGCACTCATTATCCTCCAGGCCTGTACCACCGTTGATCCCTATTCAAAAGAGGAGAAAACCGCAAGCGCCACGACCGGTGCGGTGATTGGGGCGGTTGCCGGTGCAGTGATCGGTATCGCCACCTCCAAAGACAAGAAGAAGCGCAAGGAGCGTGCGTTGAAAGGGGCTGGTATCGGTGCCATAGCCGGCGGTGGTGTCGGCTACTACATGGATGTCCAGGAAGCCAAATTGAGACAACGTCTGGAAAACACCGGTGTCAGCGTCACCCGGGAAGGGGACAATATCATCCTCAATCTCCCCGGCAACATCACCTTCGAGGTGGATAAAAGCGATGTAAAAGCCGATTTTGTGGAGATTCTCGATTCGGTTGCCCTGGTCCTCAATGAATACAAATCAACCATGATCGAGGTTGCAGGTCATACTGACAGCACAGGATCCGAATCCTACAACCAACGGCTCTCCCAACAGCGAGCCCAATCGGTATCGGAGATTCTCAACCGCAACGGGGTAGCCGGGGTGCGGATCGATACCGTGGGTTACGGAGAGAGTCGGCCCATCGCCAGCAACGGCAGCGCAGCCGGGCGACAGCAGAACCGCAGGGTGGAGTTGACCCTGTTGCCCTATGTGGAAGAAAGTTAGAAAATATCCCACAGAGGCACTGCTGTGCCTCTGCGGGTGTCTTTTGTGAGATCAGACAGAAAAAGAAGATCCGCAACCACAGGTGGTGGTTGCATTTGGATTACGAATCACAAACTGTGCACCCTGCAGGCCTTCGGTGTAATCAACCTCCGCACCCATCAAATACTGCATGCTCATCGGGTCCACCAGTAGTGTGACGCCACTGGTAACCACTTTGGTGTCACCCTCGGTCTCATTCTCATCAAAGGTGAAGCCGTACTGAAAGCCGGAACAGCCACCACCCTGAATGTAGACACGCAACATCAGTTCCGGATTACCCTCTTCCTCAATCAGGGAGGCCACTTTATTGGCCGCTGCTTCGGTAAAAAGGATGGAATCGCTGGTTGTTTCTAAGCCGCTCATGGTTAAATCCTGCTCAATTCAGCCTATCACATAGAAGGCCAGGGTCGTTTGATTATCTGGTAGTATGCAATTACCGAGAAAAACAGTCAAGTATTACTCAACCGCCAATCCTGGGGTTATTGCTTTGCGGGATCGGATGGTACCGTCTCAACCGGCTCTTCACCACTCTCCTTTTTCCCATCATAAGCGAGCTGCAGGGGATCCTGCTCAGTGGCATGGATCAGTTTGCCGTTGACCTCGGCGCCCATCGCCATCTCCAGCATGGCGTAGGTCA
>JAHRHW010000514.1 GCA_019100305.1 Candidatus Thiodiazotropha taylori
GGCGCCTGCTCAACCGCCGGATCGGCCAAACGCTCGTCGTTGCAGGGGACGATGCGTTCATCCTCCATTACCCGGCACGGGCTCCAACTGATCAATAACCGGTCGGTGTTGTCGAACAAGGGATGCGCACTGCGCAGTTGTCCACCCATGGTGATCGTGCCATCGGTGGGAATATCGTGGTTGGTGGCATTGCTCTGTGCAGGCCCTGTCATCCCCTGGTTGTCCCAGGTGGGTTGTTCGTTATCGATATAGGTCTCGGTATCGATGAAGATCAGCGCCCCACCCTCCTGAGTACCATCGAAGGGTTGGATCAGGGTGAGGATCCGGCCGTCCGGCATCTCCTGGGGACGCATGAACTGAATGGTGCTGCCGTCGGTACCGGTGTCGTGACTGTTCAGACCATACAGCAACTCGAGCTCGGTACCGTCTGGATTGATACGATAGAGGTGGATCGCATTGTTACCATCTGCATTGTCCCAGCGACTGAATACGATCTTGCCGCTGGAGATCACCGTGGGTGAGAAGTCGTGACTGCGGTTGAATGAGATCTGGTTGATGTCGGTCCCGTCAGCATTCATCACATGCAGCACCATCGCCGGCTCATTCACCGCCCTTTCCATCGCCAGGTATTGCGGTTTACCCTCATCCAGCAGTCGCGCCTTTGCCTGCCGCTGGCGGCTCGAGGAGAAGACGATGCGCCCATCGGGCAGGTAGTGGGGAAAACGGTCGTGCCCATCCTCCGCCGTGATATCGGAGACAATCACCCGCCGCAGCCGTGTTGCCGGGATATCGTACTCCCAGATATTCCAGGTCGGTTGATCCTCCGGCTCTGCATCCTCAATCAGAGGCAGCCGCAGGGAGAACAGCAGTTTGGTGCCGTCGAAAGAGACCGAGACATCCCGCACGTCCCCTTCACCACCGGTTACGTTGCCGGTCAGATTAGTCTCATCCGCACCGGCGGAGGCATTCTCTTTCAGATAGAGATCCCCGCCTGCTTCGGTAGCCTGACTGAGCCGGATATCGGTTGTGCTCTGCTCCGTGATCGGCCGTTTCACATACGCGACCGGGTAGTCGACCACCACCGGATCTGGATCCTGACTGTCACCGCCACCACAGCCGAACAGTAACAAGGCCATTGAGAGCACTGACAGGGGACTCAATAGCAGCTTGGATTTCACTGGTCTCATTAAACAGTCCGTTCCCTTAAATTACGATTGTCGCAGCTCGGACAGAGGTCTCTTCTGAATAAAGTTAAAATCTGCTATCGACTAATAAAATCATGGACTTGAGAGTCTACCTGATCGAAAACCCCAATCAGTGCTCAAGTTCACACCCTGGAGAAACAGTGTTCACGAATCCGCCACTTCGGATTGACAAAAATAACCCCTGATATAGAAGGAAGGGAAAGCGTTGCATTCAGCCGGCCGAGCGTTCAGCCGTCGGTGTAGAGAATAGGGATTCAGGGGCAAGTCAATATGTCGGAAACACACCCATCTGCGGCTCGAAACAGCCATACAACAGCAACCATCAGGGTGGTTGCGTTGGTTCTGGCGTTAGGCACCATGATGCCGGCGGTCTCCGGCCCCCGGGAACAGGCGAAGCGCATACACGATCGAATCGCAGGGGTTCCACCGAGCGCCGATACACTGGCACAGATGGTCGACGAGATCGAAAACAACAACGATCCACTGGCCGCCGCCATGCTGGCGATTGAACACCCCGGTTTCTATAACGTTACCCTGAAAAACTGGGCAACCCCCTGGACCAATGAGGACCAGACCCCTTTCGCTCCCCTGAATGACTATACGGCGACCGTGATCGGCATGGTACGCGACGAGGTACCTTTCAACCAGTTGCTCTCTGCGGACATCATCTACACAGGCAGCAACTCACCGGCCTACTCCAACAGTAACAACGATCACTATGAAACCATGGAGAGTCAGGGCCTCGACCTGAAACAGGTGTTGCAGCAAAACACCCAATCGAGCGTCACTGGTCTGCCGCCTGAGGGCACCGCCGGGGTAATCACCACCCGCGCCTCGGCACGGGCCTTTTTCATCGATGGTACCAATCGGAGCATGTTCCGCTTC
>JAHRHW010000515.1 GCA_019100305.1 Candidatus Thiodiazotropha taylori
GCTACAATGCCGACTTTCTCAAGCTCTTCGGCTTTGGTGTTTCAACGGTAGACTACGATGCCGATGTGTCGCCACTGGTGCTAGCTGATTTTTAATGAGGCCGGAAAGAGATTCATTCGCAGTCAACCATTGGTCGGGCCGCACCCTGCCTCGTTTTCATGGATTAAAGACGGGGTTTTGAGTCGTTGGCTGGAACAGCTTTCCGCGCCGCACACCACCGGGGGAGGAACCTGACATCCAGCCCCCGGGTTTGAAACGTCAATCAACTCAGGCCAGCAGACCCAGGCTGAAGATGTCCAGTAGCAGAAAAGCAAGGATCATCGAGATCCAGAACACCATGCTGCCGGTCGGCCAACTCTCCGAAAGGTGGTATTTGGCCAGTGGAGATTTGCCGAACTGCTCTTGCACGCCCTGAATTTGATTCGTAACCGTTGTCACCATCGACGCTTTTACCCGGGCAAGAAGGTTTACCGTTCGATGGGTGCCGGCTGGAATCAATCGGCGGTAGAACCACTCGGCATCCAGGTTGACCGAGTGCAGCTCCGGTGGATAGAGGCCCTGTTTGTTCAGCCAGACAAACGCCAGCGCAGAGAAGAACAGCAGCTGTGTCTGCGCCAGGACATGGGTCAGGTCATAGGGCCAGTAGTCGACTTCCCAGGGTAGCAATGCATAGAGATATTGCGGTTGCATGCCGATAAAGAGACAGAGGAACGCGGCCACGCTCATCGCCACCAGCATGTTCGTCGGCGCCTCCTGGGTGCGTATGCCTGAATCGTGATGGAAGAAGGCAAAATAGGGGATCTTTATGCCAGCGTGATGGAATACTCCGGCTGAGGCAAACAGCATCAGCAGCCAGAAATAGCCGTGATTCTCCTGCATCAGTGCGGTCATCACCATCGACTTACTGACAAAACCACTGAACAGCGGGAATGCGGAGATGGAGAGTGCGCCGATCACACAGAGTGCGGTGGTTTTGGGCATCGATTTGTAGAGTCCGCCCAGGTCAGAGCCATTGATGTTGCCGACCCGGTAGAGTACCGCCCCCATGCTCATGAACAGCAGACCTTTAAAGATTACGTCACTGAATGCGTGAGCGACGGCGCCGTTCAGTGCCAATGCGGTGCCGATACCGATACCGGTTACCATGAAGCCGACCTGGTTGATCAGACTGTAGGCCAATACCCGGCGCAGATCATTTTCAATTACCGCATAGAAGATCGGAAAGCAGGCCATGGTGACGCCGATGTAGACCAGGATCTCTTCACCGGCAAAGCCTCTGGCCAGAGAGTAGACGGCGACCTTGGTGGTGAAAGCGGAGAGAAAAACCGTACCGGTCACGGTTGCTTCGGGATAACCATCGGTAAGCCAGGTGTGGAGGAACGGAAAGGCGCATTTGATGCCGAAGGCGATGAAGATCAACCAGCCTGCCACACCTGACTCCAGGCCGATGTGATTGAATTCCAGCGTGCCTGTCTGGTGGTAGAAGACCAGTGCACCGGCCAGCAGCAGTACCCCTGACAGAACCTGGTAGACCAGGTAGCGCATGCCGGCCTTCAATGCCCGCTCGGTGCCTCGTGCCCAGATCAGAAACACGGAGCTGATTGCCAGCAGCTCCCAGAAAATGAAGAGGGTAATGAGGTCACCGGAAAAGACTGCGCCAAGCGCGCTGCCCGCATACATCATGCCGGCAATGTGCTGTTTTGTATCCTTCACATGCAGGGCGTAGATGGCGCCAAAGAAACTGGCGATACAGAACAGGTAACCGAACAGCAAACTGAGTTTGTCTGCCCGCAGGATTTGCAGATCATAGCCCATCACGCTATAGACGAGATCGGTTCCCGGGTTGATGCCCTGCCAGAGATAGAGCCCGGTTGCCACCGGTGTGGCCAGCAATATCAGCTGCCGCGGCAGCCCTCGGGTGAATGCAGACAGCAGTGCGGCTGCAAAAAAGAGCAGGAACGGAGGTAGCTCACTCATCGTAATAATCTTCCCCACGCATCAGGACATTACGCATTTTCTTGGCAATCACGACCAGCAGAACGCAAGCGACAAAACCGTAAATGGCATAAAAGGCTGGCAGTTTCTCC
>JAHRHW010000078.1 GCA_019100305.1 Candidatus Thiodiazotropha taylori
TGGCCATTGCCACTTGTCCTTATCCAATACTTCGGTCAGCAGAAACTCTGTGCTACTACGTTGTCCACGCTCCTTGACGATGGAACGATGCTTGCCAAGTGGCCAGAGTTCACTGGATGTGGGTAATTCAGGTTTGATCCACTTCAGTCCCCGATATTTTGGGAGTCGTTTATGATGATACTTATCGGTTTTGTTATTAGCGCTAATCGACAAATGCCTCTCCTCGTGAGCGGACCTTCCATTCCCCGGTTAGATGACGCCAGGATCCTGCATAGCGGCGCTCAAGAAAAACTGGTCGACAGTGGTACATGCTCAGAGCTGCAATCTGATCGAATTCCAATACGCCCAGATGGTGAGCAGCATGGCGAAAAGCCGCACCGTGACCAACAAAAAGTTTGACGGTATCGGTATCAACCTGCTGCTGTAGTTCAGCAAGCCGATGATCCAGATGACGGGCCACTCTGACACCCGCCTGCATCAACGATTCAGCGCCCTGCAAAGGGAGTTGATAGTGACTGTTCGACTTCCAGTCGGTCGGTGGCTGTTCAAAACGCGGATCATCCTGCAGTATCGATTCGATGGTCTGCCGGGTCAGGTTTGCTGCAGAGCCCATACTGCGTTCGGCCAACTCATCAAAGCCCTCGATCGACAGTGGTGATGAGTTTGTGTCGCTGAAACCCTGGCGGATCACTTCCGCAGTTTGCCAGCCACGTAACAGATTGGAACTGTCGATCACGGGACAGAGATCCCAGTCAAACATCTGCAACGCCCCACTCAGCAGCGTGACAGAACGTCTCGCCTGTTGGTGGCCCTGTTCATTCAGAGGAAAGGGTTGCCAGGCACTGGGGGTATCCTTCAGTTGATGATAGTCTCCATGCCTTAACAGAGCCGCAATGACACTAGGCATTGGGTATCGATCCGGATGGTATATAGCGGAACAGTATGCACTTCATCACTTTTTGGATTTCTTCTTCTCAACCATTTTTGCCAGTTTTTTGATCATCGGTTTCAGTTCAGCCTGCTTGATACGCTCAATCGCCTTATCTGGCGAGAGCCACTCCCGCCCCCGATGACGCTCTTCCCACTCATCTTCCGGAATCACTCTTTTAACCTGCATGGGATAGACCTGAACTGTACATTCAGAACCCCATTTCTCATACTTATAACTACCGAGACTGTTGCTTGCCACTTCACCTTCCACACCGGCCTCTTCAAGTGCCTCTTTCGCCGCAGATGCCTGCAGCGTCAGCCAGGGCTCACTGATCCCTTTCGGCACCACCCAGTGTTTCTGTTTACTGGATCGGACCAACATGATCTCAGGCTTGCCATCCTTGATGCGATAGGGAATCACAGAAGATTGGTTATAGTAGTAGGCAGGACGATCACGCATCTCCTTGCTGGTGTGATCCGGAAAGGGGAACTTCTTATCCAGACTGCTGGCACGGGTTATGGAATCCAGCTCTCCATCCCCTGGACGCAGTTTTTTCCAGTCATTGGGCATACTGATTCTGGCCAGCGTCGCGGTGGGGATCAGTTTACCATCCTTTGGTAAGGGGATCCGCTTACCCTCCAGATACTCAGTCAGAGCTTCAAGACCGGGATTGTGCCCCACCATGAGCACCCGCTTGGCGCTCTTGGGTGCCTCGGCAAGCACCTCCAGCAGGTCTTCGACTCTGGCGGCATAGATACGTCGATCCTGGATGATCTTTTCGGCGTCCAGCCCCATCACCTTGACTGCCTTCTGCGCCGTAATGATGGCCCTTTCGGCTGGAGAACTGACCACATAATCGGGCTGAAGCTGCTGTTGCAGCAACCAGACACCAATGCGTTGCGCCCCCCGTTTGCCACGATCCTTGAGGGGACGCTTAAAGTCCTCCACCTGCTCACTCCAGTCAGACTTTCCGTGCCTGAGTAACAACAATTCACGTGCCATCGTCTCTCTACCTCTTAGGGCCTGTTATCTGTTCTCTACAACCGCTTGAAGGTGATGCCTGATACACCACTGTTAATTGCGACCTGTCCATAGTAGTCAATCCTAGGACCTGCCGCCCCATTTAGCGAAACAGCGCTCGGTCAAGGCGGCAAAATCCAACCCGCCAGACACCTCGTAGACAGGGATTCTATCCAATAACGCCAGGTAGGGCTCGCTGGCCAAAGGCGCTTCATCCTGAAGAAAGCGACCTGATCGATCCTGATAGAATGGTCCAGGGGACTTCATTACTGCCTTCAGTAGTTCCTCTCTACCGCTGATTGAAACCTGGTTCATGCTTACCGGCTGGTCAGAGTCCCGATGCCAGTTGAGGATAATCAGTCCGGCCAAAGGCACCGCTGTCGACGTATCGATCCGCCCCTTGCCATAGAGTTGTTCCACATCCACATCGAACTTCTCTTCCAGCTCCCACAACGCCTGTTTCGGCATCGCCAACAGCTCACTGCGGCGAGGCTCCTCGATGAGTGCCTGCAGGCGTGGGTTGTTGACCACCGTACCGGGATTGATTCGGGGCAACTTGGGGATGCCGACAGCCTCGACAACCTGGCTCGATTCGCGCAAAAAGAGCCGATCATTGGTCAGGAAGCAGCTCGCTGGATGCTCCATCAGATGCAGCATCAAAGTCGACTTGCCACCACCGGAAAAGCCGGCGACTGCCACGGCATTGTTTCCCAACATCAGTGCGGCAGCATGACAGATCAGCCAATGCCGGTTCTGCAACCAGTTCATGATCTGGGAGTTGATGAAGTTAACCAGTTGATTGTCATAGGTCAGACAGGGCCCGGCCGCAACACAGTGATTCTTGCTCTGCAGAAACAGCATGCCGGTACGAACCTTCAGAATCAGACGACCGTCCGGTAACTCCAGGTAGGCATCCTTGCGGCCGGTTTTTCCCGGTTCCCGTTTCCAATCGGAAAACTGCATACCGGTCTCCAGCACATCGCTCTGAATGGAAACAATCTCCAGCGCATCATCGGCCGGCTGTTGCGGCAGGTGGGAAAAATAGTCAGCCAAGCGGCTCAGCAGTTGCCGGCTGTTCGATTTGAGGGCGACCGATAACTCGCCCAGATTCAGATAGAGAGGGGTTTCACACAGGGTCTGCTCCTGAATCAAGAGTGCCGCAGCGGATTCGCTCTCCATCTGACGATGTTCATCTGCTGGTTGAGTCACGCTGATAACGCCTCCATAACATGGGCAACATAAAGGGAAGGCACATCGATTCCCATCCCTTCATGGGCGCCGCGGAAGCCGCCAAATGCGGAAACCTCAAAGACTACCGGCCCCTGATCCGTCTCGGCCACATCCACCGTGGTGAAATCGAGCCCGAAGACCGCCTGCGCCCGTCTTGCCAGTTCGATCAGCTCTTCACTCGCCTGATATCCCTCATAATGCCCGCCACTCAGTATGGTGGTGTTCCAGACACCTTTTTTACCCACCCGGGCATAAGCACCCAGATATTCACCCGCCAGAAATACCATCCCCAGATCCTTGCCAGGCAGTTCCCGCTTCTTCTGGATATACATCACCGGATTCTGCTCACGAAATTCGGTTATCTGTTTGGCCACCAGCTGTGGACCGCTCTGGTGCTCGATCAAGGTCATACCACGAGCTTTGGTGGAGTAGAGAGGTTTGAACACAGCCGCCTGAAACGCCTCGACTGCCTGGGCGGCTGCCTGAGGATCCTCGGTGATACGGGTCTCCGGCATGGGGATCCGGGCATTGTAGAGGGACATGGTACAGCTGAGCCGGTCAATCAGGCGGATGATCCGCTCAACCCGACTGAATACCCGCACCCCAGCCAGCTCCAGTTGTCGCAACATCTCCAGCCTGTCGAGGGTGTGAGGGCTGTACTGCGCGCTGATCTTTTTCACCAGCAGCGCATCGAGCCGGGTCAGATCCTCACCCCGATAGAGCAGTCTGCCGCTGTCCAGCTCGGCGCTCACTTCGGCCATGTCGATCACCAGCCGGTAACCGGTCGCCTCAGCCACCGCATCGGCCAATACTTCCGTCGACCATTTACCGGGTATACCAACAACCCCGATTTTCGGTTTAACCAATGAATATCTCCTCTATGGGTACTTTGAAACGGCGTTTGGATTTGCCATTTGCCGCCAGCAGCTGCTCCATCAGATAGAGCGCCCGGTAGAACATTGCTCTGGAGAGGGATTTATCGAGAATAAACCGGGTGGAAGTGACAAAGGAGCGGATCAGGCCCAGCGCCAGTCTGACCTCGAAGTTCTCATCCTTGACCTTTTTCGAATAGCCACGGGCGAAGCGGTAGATGCCATGACTGATCATAGCAATACGCTGTCGTACCCTCGGATCGAACACCTGCAAGCGGTAGTTCGACACCATGAAGACCGTAATGTCCTGCAGATAGTCCATATAACGGGAACGATGCAGATCGATAAAATTGATCCGTTGCTGCTGTTGATCGTAGATGATGTTATCGACGTTGAAATCTCCGTGGATATAGACTGAGAACGGCGCCTGGATATCAGCTTCAAGTTGCTGAACCTGTGTCAACAGCTTGCCGAATGAGGGCAGTTTCTGGCTGCCGATAGCCATGTTGTTCTGTTTGAATTCGGGATGTATGGCATACACATCATCCATACGTTTGTTAAGCTGATCCATATAGCTGGCCGAGACCGGTTTGGCCGTTCGGGTCTCATCCCACACCTGATTCAAAGTCTCGGTAAGATGGGTGAAGCTCTCCTGAAACAGCTTATCGGAACCACTCAGCAGAATCTGCTCAAAGGTCTGTCCGGCCAGATGTTCGATCAGCATCGCTGCTGAATCGCCGCTTTTTTTGTAGGCCAGGATTTTCGGCGCCAGACCAGGAAATATCTCATGCCAGTCGTTAACCCGCTGTTTCTCTTCCTTGAGTTTACGCTTACCCCCATCCTTGAAGACCCCGTGATAGCCAGATTCACCGGCACTGGCCACTGCATTGATGGCACTGCCGGATTTGGTCTGGGCGATGGTCTGCACCTGCAGACCCTCCATCTGATTCACCGCCTCCAGTTCCGTCAGAGAGGCATTCAATGTGTGGTAACGATCGGTATTGAAGTGCTGCCCCATGGCGGCCGATATGATCGCTTCACTGATGCGAAGCAACGCATTACCCATCTGTTCGATGCTCCGACCCAGCATGATCAGGGCGATATGATCCGCCGGATGCTTATCTTTCTTAAGATGTTTCGAATAGCTCAACAACTGTTTTTGATAGGCCTGATCGAGACGCTGTTCCACCCGGCCGATCTTCAATGCCCGACGGGTGTCCTTGTCCGCCAGCGCCGGCTCGATCATCTCCAGTGCCCTCAGCACACGTTCCAGCATGGGCAGATATTTACCCCGTTTCAACAGGCGCTTCTGCTCCACCTGCAGGGATTGCAGCATCGCCTCCCGGCTCAGTTCGGTGATCCGTTCCAGGTGGGTGGCTATATCTTCCACCGCTCGCAGCAGCTGCTTGCTGCCACTCTGGTTGTCCGCAGCAGCGTGCTCCGACAGGCAGTGGTTGTGAATGCTCAAGCGCAGATTTTCCACATAACCTTTGCGATCAAGCAGTCGGGATGGCGGCGTGTTGGCGGTTGTCGCAAGATAGTCCCGCAACACACTCAGATGCGAGGCTGTTTCAGCAAGCAGGAACTGTAGATTGTCATTGATCGCTTTCGCTAGGGACATCTCAGTCAATCACTCCCAGGTAGAGAGGTTTTTCACCTTGCAACACCGGCTGCAGATCGCGTTCAAGACTTTTCGGAAAAAGCTCGACCTGAGAAAACTCGGCAAATGGCAGCCATACCACCTCGATCTGGTGTTTATCAGGGTGACCACCAGGGCCGGGAAGATAGTCATCCGGAACGGAACAGGCGAACAGAAACTCAATCAGATGACGGCTCGAGGGTGGCACGGTTCTGCGTTGTTTGTAGAAGTCAGCGACAGCCAACAGGCCATTCACCGCGACGCGGGTGCCGATCTCCTCTTCGCACTCTCTCTGCAGGGCTTGGGTCAAGCTCTCCTGCACCTCTTGGCCACCCCCAGGCAAGGTGTACCAGAAGCCCCTCTCCTGCTGCCATTTTTTCTGCATCAAGATGGCTTCATCACGCACAATCACTGCACGCACGGCATTTCGGATATTGGCGTCCAGGCCTGTCAATTCACTTGCCTGTCTCATAATAAAGTTTAACGCATCTCTCCCACGATCGATTCGAATGGAGCTTAGAAGAACAGCACCATAATCCAGCATAGGGCCACCAGCATCAGCGATACCAGCACGGCGGCTGAACCCTGGTCCTTGGCACGCCCGGAGAGCTTATGGTTCTCGGTACTGATTCGATCCACCACGCTTTCGATCGCACTGTTCAGCAGCTCCACGATCAGGACGATCAGTAGCGGCCCTACAAGCAGTGCCTTTTCGACACCCGTATCACCCAGCCAAAGCCCCAATGGACCCAGGATGATGGTCAACAAAACCTCCTGACGGAAGGCTTCCTCATTCTTATAGGTTGACCGAAATCCCTTCATTGACCAGCGCATCGCATTGATCAATCGCCGGAGCCCGACATTTGTCTCATCTTGCATCACCATAATGCGGCCCCTTCTACCAGCTTAGACATAAAAAATCGAGCCTGTCACAAACAAATCATGATCCTCTCATAAAAATGCAACGCAAAACCACTAAGGTTCGCACCCAGTGAAACAGGGCTCATGAGCAGCAATCTGTCCGCCCTGTACTGACTGAAAAAACGTCGTTTTCGGCGCGAGGAGTAATGTTTGGTCATACCGATTAAACGTCGAGCAATACCAGCCAGCGTTTTTTCCGGGTCACCCCGGAGAGCAAAGACCCTCTCCCCCTCAATTTCCTTATCAGTCCCGACTAGAGAAATACTTCACGTCACCTCCTCAGGCCTTGCCGGGCATGGCTATGAGCAGGTGTACAAACTGGTGTTCACACAACCTATGCGAGAACTCCGATGGCGTCACTGAAATATAAAAGCCTGTTTCTGTCCGATACCCATCTTGGCCTGAGAGCCGCCCGCACCGAGTATCTGCTCGATTTCCTCAAACACACCGAAAGCGAAAACCTCTATCTGGTCGGCGATATTCTCGATTTCTGGAAGATGCGCTCCGGTTGGTTCTGGCCTTCGATCAACAACGAGATCATCAATCTGGTGATCAAGAAGGCCAAGCAGGGTACCCGGGTGATCTATGTACCTGGCAACCATGATGAGCTGCTGCGCGATTATCTCAACTTCCACTTTTCGGGGATCGAAATCCATAAGGAGATCATCCACAAGACCGAGGATGACCGCCAGTTCCTGGTACTGCATGGCGATGAATTCGATGGCGTGGTGATGAACAACAAATGGCTGGCCCACCTGGGCAGCGACGCCTACGACCTGCTGCTCTGGCTGAACCGCTGGTTCAACGTCGCCAGGCGCCGATTGGGTTTTGGTTACTGGTCCCTCTCCGCCTATCTCAAGCGCCAGGTAAAAGAAGCGGTGAAGTATATCGGTAATTTCGAACAAGCTGTCATCCAGGCTGCTCGTGAACGGGATCTGGATGGGGTGATCTGTGGACACATCCACCATGCGGTGATCAGTGATCTGGATGGCCTGACCTACGCCAACTGCGGTGACTGGGTGGAGAGCTGTACTGCTCTGGCCGAAGAGGCGGACGGCACCCTGAAACTGATCCACTGGGTCGACGAATCAATGCAACTTATCGATAAGAAAGAAGGTGAATATGCGGATAGCGATACTGACGGACGCGTGGTACCCACAAGTTAACGGCGTCGTACGTACGCTGAACAAAACCATTACCATCCTGGAGCAGTGGGGTCATGAGATCCTCTGCATCAATCCGGAGCTGTTTCGGACTCTGCCGATGCCGACCTATCCGGATATTCCCCTGTCTCTCTTTCCCTATGGCAAAATCAAAAAGCTGCTGAACGAGTTCAAACCCGATGCGATCCATCTCTCCACTGAGGGACCGATCGGTTGGGCGGGCCGGCGCTACTGTCTGCGCCACAAGGTTCCCTACACCACTACCTACCATACCCGTTTTCCCGAGTATGTACGTCTGCGGGCACCGATCCCCATCTCCCTCTCCTACGCCTTCGTCCGGGCGTTTCACAGCAAGGCGACTCTCACCATGGTAGCCACCAGCTCGATGAAGGCAACCCTGGAAGCGCATGGATTTAAGAATCTGGAGTACTGGACCCGCGGCGTCGACATCGAGCACTTCGTACCCAGAGAGGAGAAAGCACTGGATATTGAAGGCCCCATCTCCCTCTACCTGGGTCGGGTTGCGGTGGAAAAGAATATTCAGGATTTTCTCGATCTTGATATCGCAGGCTCCAAGGTCGTGATCGGCGACGGACCGGCAATGGCCAGCCTGCAGGAAAAGTATCCGGATACCCATTTTCTCGGCTATCGTAAAAACGGCGATCTGGCCAACCTGCTGGCGGCTGCAGATGTGATGGTCTTCCCCAGCCGCACCGACACCTTTGGATTGGTGATGCTGGAGGCTATGGCCTGTGGTGTACCGGTGGCCACCTACCCGGTGGAAGGCCCATTGGACGTGATCAAAAACGGCCTTAACGGTTGGATGGACGAAGACCTCAAGACCGCTACAATCAAAGCCCTGGAAGTGGACAGAAAGAGCTGTCGGGCGTTTGCCGAACAGTACTCCTGGGAAGCCTGTACCCAGCAGTTTCTGACGTTGATCCAAAAGAACTGTCCTGATTCAGCAACCGAGGTTGTTGAGAAGACTGGTTAGGGCGTATTGGATTAGTGTTAACAGGCCCTAGCACAAAGGCCCAGTAAAGCGTAATAAGGGAAAGGCTGTGGGTGGATCATACAACCAACCAGGGAGCACCTAGCTAGTATTCGACATACAGACAAAAACCTCATCGGTTATCCGTTTGCAGCTCTATTTTTGGAGTTAACCTCTTCCCCTCTTTCAGGTTAAACTCACCGGTCAGATTTTCGCCTCCACACAACAACCACTGCGAACGGACACCATGACCGAACTCAAGATACTCTGCGAACACCGTCCATCTTCTATGAAACTGGAGATCCAGGGGGTCTACGACTGGCCGATCTGGAGCAAGGAGGTGTCGAAGTTCGACTGGAGTTACGACCAGACCGAGATCTGCTACTTCCTGCGCGGCAAGGTGATCGTCACTCCGGAAGGGGGCGAACCCCAGGAGTTTGGACGTGGCGACCTGGTCACTTTTCCGGCCGGCATGAAGTGCACCTGGGATATCCTCAAGGATGTGGAAAAGCACTACACCTTCGAATAGTCGTCGCCCCGCCTGATGACAAAAGCCGCCAAAAGCCAACAGCATACGCCAATGATGCACGGGTGTTACACTATTGTTTTTTAACGATTTTTTAGAATATTTCCTTAATTAGTTACACTTTAAGTTACAGTTTTTTGAGCCCTTACGAGGCTCAACCTCTTCCTTTCTCCGGTCGACGACTCAGCAGGCGAGTATCTCCTCGACACAATAAGCGAACCATGGTACAACACGATTGGCGAAGTACATCACAGCTTAATTAGCGAATACTATTCCAAAAGACCATGGCAAAACCCTCTGAAAAACTGGCCGAATCCCTGCAGGCGCTCCACGAACTGCAAGCGCACGGCACAGTCGCCATACGCTCTGCCAACCTGTCGCGGACCCATCGGGAGCGCCTGCTTCGCAATGGCTTTCTGCAAGAGGTCATCAAGGGCTGGTATGTCCCTACACGCCCAGACGAGACAGCCGGCGAAAGCACCGCCTGGTATGCCGCTTTCTGGCCATTCTGCGCTGCCTATCTCCAACACCTCAAGGGTAACGACTGGTGTCTGTCTCCGGAACAATCCCTGTCAATCCATGCCGAGAACTGGACTGTCCCGCGCCAGTTACTGGTCCGGGCCATCAAGGCGCGCAATAACATCACGGCCTTACCACATAACACATCGCTACTGGATATCCGGGCCGCATTGCCAGACAGCAAGGATATCGTGGAAAAAAACGGCCTGCGTCTGTTTTCGCTCCCAGCGGCGCTGATCGCCTGCGCGACGGGCTATTTTCAGCAAAACCCCACCGATATGCGCGCCGCCCTGTCGATGGTGCGCGATGCCTCCGAAGTACTGGACCGACTGCTGGAAGGCGGGCACAGTACCATCGCCGGGCGGCTTGCAGGCGCGTTCCGCAATATCGGCCGTGAGCGGATCGCTGACGACATCATCAATACCATGCGCGCGGCCGGATACGACGTGCGCGAGAATGATCCCTTCGAGACACAAATTCCGGTGATCCTACCGGCGAGGGAACAGTCGCCCTATGTCAATCGCATTCGCCTGATGTGGCAGGAAATGCGGGAGCAGATCATCGAGCGCTTTCCCAAAGCACCCGGCCAGCCCAAGGACATCAAGGCCTATCTCAAACACGTCGAAGATGTTTACGTCTCAGACGCCTATCACTCCTTGTCTATTGAAGGCTATCGTGTCAGCCCTGAACTGATCGAGCGCGTACGCAGTGGTAACTGGAATCCGGACGCAGACGAGAATGACAGGGAACATCGTAATGCGCTTGCCGCCCGCGGCTACTGGCAGGCCTATCAAGCCGTGCGGGAAAGTGTTGGTAAAATCTTGCAAGGTAACAATCCCGGCACCGTCGTTGATGACGATCACCGAATATGGTATCGGGAAATGTTTGCACCGGGCGTAACAGCTGGATTGCTGCGTGCCGCCGATCTCGCCGGTTATCGCAACGGGCACGTTTATATTCGTCGGTCAATGCATGTACCGCCCAGTTGTGAAGCTGTGCGCGATGCCATGCCTGTTTTTTTTGACCTGCTGCGCGACGAAACAGATCCGTCCGTTCGTGTCGTACTCGGGCATTTTATCTTCGTGTACATCCATCCCTATATGGACGGCAACGGCCGCATAGGGCGATTTCTAATGAACGTGATGTTGGCCAGTGGAGGCTATCCCTGGACCGTTGTTCCCTTGCAACGTCGGGATGCCTACATGGATACATTGGAACAAGCCAGCGTAAATCACAACATCGTGCCCTTCACGGTTTTTCTGGCTCGTCTTGTCAAAGATGGATTGAAGGGAAAGGCCGCTCCCAAATTTCCGATTTCACGATAATCTTCCTGTAAAGAAGCTATATAGATCTGTTTATTAACCGTAATTATCTACAAGTTACGTCGATACCCATTGCGCAAATTGCACCACGATGCACAGCAACGCACTGCTGCTTTGGCCATTAGCGACGATATCGCAATCTATGCCATAGTCGTAGACGCCATCAATGAAGAAGCTGAGTCCTTTTACATGCAATATGGGTTTGCCCATCTTGTCTCCTAGGGCAAACGCCTGTTTCTACCGTTAAAATCCTTCTGATTCTATTTCCTTTTATTATGCCGAACACAAGGAAACAAAAATTATCCATACAGACAACTGGACTAAACAGGATGGCTTACCACAGACGCCGATGAAATCGAACGCCGCCGTGTGCGCGGCGCCACCGAGGCTTTCCAGATTGAACCTCTGCCGCAAGGTCATGATTTTTTCGGTATCTATCAAGTCGACTCAGATGGCGGACAAACCTATCGTGTCGAGATTCGCTCGCTTGTAGATCTAGTCAATAGCTGCGACTGCCCCGACCACCGCATCAACGGCCTGAGCTGTGATAGACCTCGATTCCTTACGGAGATGGAAAAAACGCCATAACATTGGCGGAGTTTTTTTGATATAATTGGACGTTTTTCAGTTCCATATCCAAGAATAATTTTTCCGAGGTGCCATGGGGGTTTTAAGTCTATTGCTGTTGTTGCCCGTGCTAGGGGCGGCTGCCATCGCCCTTCTGCCAGGCAATGACCGGCAGCTGATCCGCAAAGTGGCGATCTCCGCCGCCTCCGTCACCCTGATCTTCTCCTGGGGGCTCATCGGCGGATTCGACGGCGCCAACCCGGCCTTGCAGTTTGTCGAACATGTGCCGTGGAACGTGCGCATGGGAACCTCCTACGCCCTGGCCATCGACGGCATCTCCTTCCCTATGGTGCTGCTAGCGACACTACTCAGCCTTATCGCCATCCTCGCCTCGGCCTCGATCAAGAAACGCGTCAAGGGCTACTACATGCTGATGCTGTTGCTGGAGACGGCGATGCTCGGCGTCTTCATGGCCCAGGACTGGACGCTGTTCTACGTATTCTGGGAGTTGACCCTGATCCCATTGTTTTTCCTCATCGACCGCTGGGGCGGGAAGAATCGTCAAACGGCCTCGCTCAACTTCGTTCTCTACACCATGGGCGGTTCAGTCTTCATGCTGGTGAGCATGCTGATGCTCTACGACGCCATGCCGTTGCACAACTTCGGCATGGCGGAGATGGCTGCCGCCGGCAGCGCACTATCAGAACACAAACAGTTGCTGATCTTTCTCGGGTTTCTCATCGGCTTCGGCGTCAAGATGCCGATCTTCCCCATCCACGGCTGGCTACCGCTGGCCCATGTCGAGGCCCCCAGCCCGGTCTCCATTCTGCTCTCCGGCATTTTGTTAAAGATGGGTTCCTACGGCCTGATCCGGGCCGCAACCACACTGCCAGAGGCAGTGCTGTCGATGCAGGGCATCCTCGCCGGACTAGCGCTGTTCAGCCTGATCTACGGCGGCCTACTGGCCTGGCGTCAGAGCGACATGAAGGGCATGATCGCCTACTCCTCCATCAGCCACATGGGCGTGGTGCTGCTTGGCATCGCCACCCTCAACCAGACCGGCCTCACCGGCGCGGTAATGCAGATGGTGGCCCACGGCCTGGTGGCCGGCGCCCTGTTCCTGCTCATCGGCCTGCTCTACGAGCGCACCCATACCCGCGACATTAACGACTACAGCTCGCTGATGCGGGTCATGCCCAAGTTTGCCTTCTTCACCGTGCTCGCCTTCATCGGCGCCGTCGGCATGCCCGGCACCGCCGGCTTCGTCGCCGAACTGCACGCCATCGTCGGCGGCTTCGCCCGCTGGGGCTGGGTGGTGGTGCTGCTCAGCATCGGTGTCATGATCAGCGCCGCGTATGCCATTCGCACCATCGGCCGCCTCTTCACCGGCCCGGTCAGCCGCAAGATGCAGGGGATCGAGGACCTGCGCACCTCGGAGATGGCCGCTGCCGGTATTCTCTCCATCGGCATTCTCTCCATCGGCATCTTCCCCGCCACGGCGCTGGATATGATGTCGGCCTCCATTATTCAGGTCAGTGGAATATTTGGGGGTTAAGCCATGGGTAAACGCTTCCTGCAATACGACATCGACGCCGTCCGCGAACGCCTGGCCGAAGCGATCCAACACTTCGAGCACACCCTGCCGGCACAGGCGCCGATCAAGGACTTCGTGCACCACAACACCCTGCACGGCTTCGAGCATATGACCTTCCCCGAGGCCGTGGCTAAGGCCG
>JAHRHW010000007.1 GCA_019100305.1 Candidatus Thiodiazotropha taylori
CCGATGATTTCAACTACTTTGCCCGAACTCATTTCTGGTTCCTCTTGCCGCTCGATGCGACTCTTAAAAAGATAAAAAACAATTTTTTGTTACTGATCCTGCCATCAAACAGCGGCTGCACCACCCACGATCTCGGAGATCTCCTGGGTAATCGCTGCCTGACGGGCCTTGTTGTAGATCAGCTGCAATTCGTCAATCAGGTTCTTCGCATTATCGGATGCGGATTTCATCGCAACCATTCGTGCCGACTGCTCACAGGCGCCATTCTCAACCACTGCCTGATAGACCAGAGACTCGACATATCGACCCAGTAGGTTGTCGAGAACTTCCTTCGAATCAGGCTCGTAGATGTAGTCCCAGTGATGCTTCAGGTCCTCTTCCATCGTCGATGGAATGGGTACCAGCTGCTCAAAGGTGGGACTCTGCGTCATGGTATTGACGAAGTTGTTGTAGGCGATGTAGATACGGTCGATCTTACCTTCTGCATAGGCATCCAGCATGACCTTCACGGTACCGATCAGATCCTCGATGTGCGGCATGTCACCCAGGTGAGTTGCCTGACTGACGATGTTGCCACCGAAACGCCCGAAGAAACCCAATGCCTTGTTACCGATGGTGCAAAATTCAACCTCGGTGCCGGCATCCCGGTGTTCCTTCAACTCTTTGACCAGCTTACGGAACAGGTTGTTGTTCAGACCACCGCACAGTCCCCGGTCTGAAGAGACGATGATGTAGCCAACCCGTTTCGCTTCACGTTCAATCATGAACGTGTGCTTGTATTCCGGATGAGCATGAAAAAGGTGACCGATTACTTTGCGCATCTTTTCAGCATAGGGACGCGTCGCCGCCATGCGGTTCTGCGCCTTACGCATCTTGGAAGCGGCGACCATCTCCATAGCCTTGGTGATCTTGCTCGTATTCTTGATACTGCCGATCTGTGTCCGGATCTCTTTTGCACCCGCCATTGCTTAAACCCTATTTCGTGATTGCCCGACGTTTACCAAGTGTGGTTGGCCTTGAAGTCTTTCAGAGCATCGTGAAGGGCTTGCTCGATCTCGGCGTTGTAATCGCCGGACTCATCGATCTTGTCCATCAGCTCTTTCTGATTACTCTTCATATAGCCCTGAAGCGATGCTTCGAAGTCCACAACCTTGTTCGCATCAACGTCATCCAGGTAGCCTTCATTGGCAGCAAACAGGGAGACACCCATACCAGATACGGAGAGGGGTGAATATTGCGCCTGCTTCATCAACTCAGTTACACGCTCACCACGCTCCAGCTGCTTACGGGTCGCTTCGTCAAGATCGGAAGCAAACTGAGAGAAAGCCGCCAGCTCACGATATTGGGCCAGGGCCAGACGAACACCGCCGCCCAGCTTCTTGATGATCTTGGTCTGAGCAGAGCCACCCACACGGGATACGGAGAGACCCGCGTTGATCGCAGGTCGAATACCTGCGTTGAACAGATCCGCCTCAAGGAAGATCTGGCCATCGGTGATCGAGATTACGTTGGTCGGTACGAACGCGGATACGTCACCAGCCTGGGTTTCGATGATCGGCAGCGCGGTCAGCGAACCGGTCTGTCCCTTCACCTTGCCGTCAGTATGCTTCTCCACATAGGCGGCATTGACTCGCGCCGCGCGCTCCAGCAAACGGGAGTGCAGATAGAAAACGTCACCAGGATAGGCTTCACGACCTGGTGGACGACGCAGCAACAGGGATACCTGACGATAGGCCCAAGCCTGCTTGGTCAGATCGTCATAGATGATCAGTGCATCTTCACCCTTGTCGCGGAAGTATTCACCCATGGTGCAACCGGAGTAGGGAGCGATGAACTGCATGGCTGCTGAGTCTGCCGCCGGAGCTGCCACGATGATGGTGTGGTCCATGGCGCCATGCTCTTCGAGCTTGCGTACTACCTGGGCAATGGTTGAGTTCTTCTGGCCAACCGCCACGTAGATACATTTTACGCCGGTACCCTTCTGATTGATGATCGCATCGATGGCAACCGCAGACTTACCGGTCTGACGGTCTCCGATGATCAACTCACGCTGACCACGACCGATCGGCACCATGGCATCGATCGCCTTGATACCGGTCTGTACCGGCTGGTCAACCGACTTACGTTCGATAACGCCAGGGGCGACCTTTTCAATCGGAGAGGACTCATCGGCCTTGATGTCGCCTTTGCCGTCCATGGGATTACCCAGGGAGTCGACAACACGTCCCAGCAAACCTTCACCAACCGGGACCTCCAGAACGCGACCGGTACATTTTACTGCATCGCCTTCACTCAGGTGCTTGTAGTCACCCAGCACCACGGCACCGACTGAGTCGCGCTCAAGGTTAAGCGCCAGACCGTAAGTGTTACCCGGGAACTCCAACATCTCGTAAGACATGACGTCTTCGAGACCGTGGATGCGGGCAATACCATCAGTCAGGCTGATGATCGTACCCTCGTTACGGGCTTCGGTTTTAAGATCGAATTTTTCGATCTTGCTTTTGATCAGTTCGCTGATCTCGGATGGATTGAGTTGCATGATGGCTTCTCGCTTAGATTCCCAATTCGTTAGCCAGTTGCTGAAGTTGACCACGGACGGAGCCGTCGATCACCATATCCCCGGCGCGGATGTGAACACCACCGATCAGGTCGGTGTCCTTGTCGCTGGTGATGGTGATATCGCGTCCCAACTTGGCCTTCAAGGCATCGGCAATAAGTTTTTCCTGCGCGGGCTTGAGTGCATAAGCAGTGGTGACGTGGACATTCATCACCTTCTCTTTTTCCGCTTTGAGCTCAGCAAAGAGTGCATTGATCTCCGGTAGCACCTGCAGACGGCGGTTCTGAACCAGTACACGGATCAGATTACTGCCTTCCTCGGTTACCCGGCCGCCGGCAATTTCCAGCAGCAGCTCAGTCAATGCCGGCTGATCGATCAGTGGGTTGCCGACAACTTTGGCAACCGCTTCATCCTCTACGACAGAGGATAGAAAGGTCAGCATCTCATGCCATAGCTCGAGCTTGCCCTGCTCATCGGCATGAGCAAACACGGCTTCCGCGTAGGGGCGGGCGATTGTGGTAGCTTCACCGGCCATAATTCTGCCCTAAATCTCTTTGGCCAAGGCCGTAACGATGTCCTGATGTGCGTCGGCGCTGATCTCTTTCTTGAGAATCTTTTCAGCACCGGCCACAGCAAGCATTCCGACCTTTTCGCGCAGCTGTTCACGTGCGCGGTTGGCTTCCTGCTCGATTTCAGACTGTGCGGCGGTGAGGATACGGTCGCCTTCTACGCGAGCTGTATCCTTGGACTCATCGACGATTTCGGCTGCGCGCTTTTGAGCCTGGGCTACGATCTCTGCAGCCTGTGCCTTGGCCTCATGCAGCACATCCTTGGCCCGCTCCTTGGCAAGCTCCTGCTCGTGCTGGCCTCGCTCGGCTGCTGCCAATCCGTCGGCTATCTCCTTTTTACGGGTTTCCAGCGCTCCCATGATCGGGGTCCAGACATACTTCATGGTGAACCACACGAACACCGCGAAAGAGAGCAGCTGACCTATAATAGTCAGATTGATGTTCATCCCGGAATTACCTCTCGTTGGACGAGATGAGAGAGAGTTCGCTCAAAGCTTATCAAGCTACAGCGAACAATACGTACATGGCCAGACCCACAGCAATCATGGGGACGGCGTCTACCAGACCCATGACGATGAAGAACTGGGTACGCAACATGGGGATGAGTTCAGGTTGACGAGCAGCGCCCTCGAGAAAGCGGCCACCCAAAACGCCGATGCCTACCGCAGCGCCCAGGGCACCCAGGCCCATCATGATCGCGCCGGCAATGTACAGCAGTGCTTGTTCCATTATTGGTCTCCCGTTTAATGAACTAGATAGTTAAGAAAAAAGATCAGTGTTCGTGGTGCGCCATATCCAGGTACACAATGGTCAGGGTCATAAAGATGAACGCCTGCAGAGTGATGATCAAGATATGGAATATGGCCCAACCCAGCTGTAGAACGCCACCGAACAGACCGAGAATCAGCCCGGCATTGTACATGATGGCGATCAGAATAAAGATCATCTCGCCAGCGTACATGTTACCGAACAGACGCAGGGCGAGTGAAATAGGTTTTGCAATCAGGCTGACAAACTCAAGAATGAAGTTGATTGGGATGAACAGCAGATTGACAATCGGATTATTTGAAGAGAAGGGCTGCAGAGTCAGCTCACCGGCGAAACCGCCGACACCTTTAATCTTAATACTGTAGAAGAGAACCAGCAGGAAGACCCCAATGGCCATACCGAAGGTGGCGTTGGGATCGGTTGAAGGCACGACCTTCATGTAGTGGATTCCGAGCAGCTTGGCGAGCTCGGGTATCACATCAACCGGCACCAGATCCATCAGGTTCTGCAGGAAAATCCAGACAAAGATGGTCAGCGCCAGTGGCGCAACCAGAGAATTTCTCGCGGAGAAGGATCCCCGCACGCTGGTGTCGATGAACTCGACAATCCATTCGACAAAATTCTGCAGGCCGCCAGGAACACCCTGGGTAGCGGTTTTTGCCGCTTTGGAAAAGAAGTAGAGAAACAGCACACCAAGTCCGATGGACCAGAACATGGTGTCAACATGAATTGCCCAGAAACCCATCTCTTTGGCTTCAGCCGCACTGTGTGCAATACCCCAACTGCCGTCGGGGTGCTGACCAAAGGTCAGATTGGTCAGGTGATGTTTGATGTACTCACCAGAGGTAAGGGCGTCGCCAGCCATATTTCCTGTACCTATGAATGCTGTCTGTCTTGATAAATCAACACTATCAATGGAACCGCTACTTGAACGATCAGATAGCAGCCCAATAATAAACCGATATTGACTGAATCGAAGCTGACAATTGTCAACCCGAACAAAATACCGGTCATGACCATCTTCTGGATTTCGGCGCCAAACAGTCGCCCGGCTATTTTTTCCGGCTCCTGGGCACGATAATGCACAAAAGACCTGAAAGCGAAATAGCCATTTGCAGTCGCGGCGATAAAAGCGCCAATGAAGCCTGACAATGCGGCGTTTTTACCGAAAAACAACAAACCCAGACCGAGGATTAGCGATGCTCCTATTTGGAACACTACGATGGTGCGAATCTGGCTGTTTCCGGTAAGCTGCATGCCGGTTTCCCGGAACCCCTATACGAGCCTATCCAGCAAGGAGGGAGGAGTATAAGGGGTCTGGAATATAAGGTCAAAGGATAGATGCATAAATATTTTAATAGACAATATCTATAAATGGCTATTTTTTGCTTTTGAACGCTGCTTTTTGGTTTAAAACAGCAGCTTACGGATATTGTTCATCATCAACCACCCCGTGAGCCGGATTGCGCGTCTCAGGGGTGGTGGTCGATGTTCAGTCAGACAATTCCTAGCGGCGCCAGAATAACCGGTCGAGTGACACCTGGCCAGCTCCGTGACGGACCAGATAGAGCAGTGCAATGGCCCACCACATATGCACATTCCAGGCATCCGGATAGACAAACAGCTGAATCACAGCGGTCATGCCCAGCAGGGAGAGGGCGGCGAAGCGGGTGAATAGACCAAATACCAGCAGGATGGGAAACAGATGTTCCGCATAGGTCGCCAGGTGGGCGGCAATCTCATGGGGGATCAGCGGAACCTTGTACTCATGCTCAAACAGGAAGTAGGTCGATTGGGAGATATCGAGAAATCCCGATACCTTGGTACGGCCAGAGCTCCAGAAAGTATAGGCGACAGCACCCCGGGCAAGCAGGGCGATCAGCCAGTCGGGAACCAGTTTTGCGATCAAGTCGAAAAGAGAGTTCAGGCCGTTAACTATTGTATTCATAATGTCACTACTTGGTATCGTTATTGGTTAAGAACCTCTGAAGAGGCCAACTGAAGTAGAAGGCGGTTCTCCATCGGCTCGACACTCCCGTCACAGCGGGATGGTGATCGTCGATTCGATCCGGGCTTGCTGCGTTCTGCTCACATGGCACAAAACGTCCCATCAAACAGATGACGGGAAAAAAACTGCCCCAACTCGAATTGCGGATCCATTTGGCTCGCCACTTCAAAGGCCTCACCGATGGTTGCCGAGGCGAGCAGCCTTTTGACAAACTCGAATTCTCCCTCCGCAACAACTCTTACCTGGACCTCATTATCCGGCCTTACGACGATCAACCGGCAGGCACCCTCATCCAGCGAGATCAGCTCATCCTGATCATCGGACTGATTGAGGGACCAGATCCGATGGATGGGAAAATCGGAAGCCAGAAGCTGCAACGATGGGTGGAGACGAAGCTGAAGTCCGGCAAACGCCTCTTCAGACAGATTCTGCAGTTGATCCGGCTGCAGAGGGAGCGCGTCCGCCGCGTGATAGGCTGCAGTCCAGGCAAACTCCAGACGGGCCACATCACTCAGGTAGGGCAATTCCGACAGTTCGGGTATGGCCTGCAAAAAGTCGGCAAACAGGTCACCATACAACAGCAGGGTTCGATCCCTGGGGGGGTGTTGCCGCACATAAGCGGTTGCCAGCACACGAAAGGCCTCCGCTCCCACCAGCCGTTTCACTACCGGAAACATGTCCGCCAATGCATCGCCATTGAGCACGATGAAATTGTTTCGGTAGACCTGGAATCTCTGCAGTGCCAGATCGTCATCCTGCAACATCTCCAGCAGAGCACCATCCGGTGCCTCAGCCGTTCTCAATGCATCACAAAAGCTCCTTTGCAGCTCAGCCAGTAACGACATTTCGGACCTCCGTTTCAGCCACACCATCGATCAGACACTGCGCGGCAGAGACCTCCTCCAGCAGCTGAGGAAACTCGGGAATGTTGCTGTCCCACTCGATCAGGGTCGGCGCCAACCCGAACTGGGAGATGAACTGCTGATAGAGACTCCATACCTCGGAACAGACCGGTGAACCGTGATCGTCGATCCTCAAGGTGCGGCCTTCTACCTGCTGTACCGAATGTCCTGACAGGTGGATCTCCCCGACCAGCGAGATCGGTATCTCCGAGAGATAGTCATCGATGTTCCAGCCATGATTGGTGCAGGAAACAAAAACATTGTTTACATCTACCAGCAGACCGGCGCCACTGCGCTTTGCAGCCTCCACATAGAAGACCTGCTCAGGCATCTCACTGGCCTTGAACTGCAGATAGCTGGAGGGATTTTCGATCAGTATCTGCCTCTGCAGGTGCTCTTGTACCTGGTCGATGTGTTCCACCATGACCTGCAGACTCTCCTCCGTATAGACCAGAGGCATCAGATCGTGGGTATACCATTCGTAGCCATGGCTCCAGGAGAGATGCTCTGAAACCAGGCCAGGTTCGAACCTGTCCACCAGACTCTTCAACTGCTGCAGATGTTGCCTATCCAAAGGCAGGTGGCTGCCGAGGGAGGTACCGACACTGTGCAGTGAAATGGGATAGTCCTGGCGTATCTTTTCAAGATAGCGCAAGGGTGGCCCACCCCGGCCCATGTAGTTTTCAGGATGAATCTCAAACCAGCCGATATCAGGCTGATCCTCGATTACGGATTGATAGTGCTGCGGCTTCAAACCTGCCCCGGCCCTGATCGGAACCGGGGTAGGTTTTCTACCGGACTTGTGGATCGTTTCCATAACAGGTCCAGCAGTTCAGCTTATTTTGAAGTCAGGCTGCCACCGACGATCTTTTCACAGGTACCCTTCAGCACCAGCATCCAGGCATTAGCCTGTGCGTCAGTGGTTGAAGTACCGGCGCAGCTGGTACCCGGACCTGCGGCACAATCGTTTTTACCGGCTTTGGCTACGCCGTAACACTTTTCAGTATCACCCGCGTTCGCCACGCCGACAGGAGAGAGTGCCAAAGCGGTGGTAATTGCGCCGGCGACAAGTGCAGAAGTAGTGGTTTTTTTCATGATTAACTCCTCCGAGAGAGTATTGTTTAAAAATCGATCGTGATGCGATTACCGCATTTCGTTTAATCGAACATGGAGAAAGAACCCCTTGTGTGTGTTATTACGTCTTCAACACTTTTTCGGATTCACTTTTCCATCTCTTTTTTCACAAATCCCTTCGTTTAATTCATCAGTTAAATTGTGGTTTAACTTGAAACCCAATCCGACCTTTCAACTAAACGGCGGTAACACAACAGAGTTCTGAGATCTGCTTGTGTTGTATACAACATAGCATTTGTCGCTCGGATAGATATTAACGAAAGTATCACAGTGAATAGGGGCTTTATGAGGTGGCAGCCAATTCGACCAGGCTGTTCAAGGAGGCGTTTTCGTGATCAGAAAATGGACTAACGCATTGATAAATTGACAACTCACTCACAACTGCTGATCGTGCCAACAATCAATGAAGTGTCAATTCATCTGATATGCGGTTCGCCATTTTCTAACTTTTCTATCACACCACCTACGAAACGGCGGACAGACCGTACATGAACACAACGGGGATGATGAAGTTGGCTGTACGCCATAGATTTTTGAAACGCTGCAGGCCGGCTCAATAAGACATCAGTTGAGATGCAGAATCTCAATGTCCTCAACGGTGAAGTCAGTCGAGCGGGAAACAGAAGCGCAATGGCGATACGACGAAGCGTGGTGTTGAATCGAGGCCGGCGAACCGACCCTGGTGGGCCACTATTTGATATGGTCCAGGATTCCTTCCAACTCATCCAGACTGTTGTAACCGATCACCAGTTTGCCTTTACCCTTGGAGCCCTGTTGCAGATCCACTTTGGCACCCAGTTTTTCCGACAGGTCCGTGACCAGGCGCTTGATATCCGGATCGACCGGCTGCGCAGCACGCTTGGGTTTGGGGTTTTCAGACTCATTCTGCATCCGTCGCACCAGACGTTCGGTCTCACGCACCGATAACCCCTGGTTGACCACCTGATTGGCCGCTCTGGTCTGAACTTCACCCTTTAATCCGAGCAGAGTACGGGCATGGCCCATCTCGATTCGGCCCGATTCGACCAGCCCTTTGACCTCTTCATTGAGCTCCAGCAGGCGCAGTAGATTGGTTACCGTGGTGCGCGATTTACCTACCGCTTTTGCCACTTCCTGATGGGTCAATCCGAATTCATGCAGCAGTCGGCTCAGGGCATTCGCCTCTTCCAGTGGATTGAGATCCTCCCGCTGGATATTCTCAATCAAACCCATCGCCATGGCGGCCTCTTCGGTGACCTCTTTGATCACCACCGGGATCTCATCCAGACCCGCCTGCTGGGCAGCCCGCCAGCGTCGTTCACCGGCAATCAGTTCGTAACGGTCGTTCTCAACAGCACGAACCACCACCGGCTGAATCACCCCTTGAGCGGCAATCGAGTCGGCCAGCTCACGCAGACTGTCCGGATCAAACTCACGTCGCGGCTGATAGCGACCCCGTTGAATCAGATCTACAGGCAGCCGAGCCAGGTTATCCCGCTTGCTCTGTTTGCCACCGCCGCTATCGGTTGTTGCAACTTCCTCTTCCGTGTCAGCCTGCATGCCACCCAACAGGGCATCCAGTCCACGTCCTAATCCTCTTTTCTTTGCCGCCATGTCTCTTTTCCGTTAATAACCATTCTGATGGCCCCAATAGAGCGGGACCTCCAGAATCGTTACTTCTGTTATACCGTTTGGGCTTCGCTTTGACGCATGCGATGCCGGCGTACCAGCTCACTGGCCAGGGCCAGATAGGAGGTTGCGCCTCGGGATTGTTTATCGTAGATCAACACCGGCAAACCGTGACTCGGCGCCTCGGCCACCCTGACATTACGTGGAATGATGGTGTTGAACACAGCGTCTTTGAAATGGGCCAGCAGTTGACCCGACACATCAATGGCAAGATTGTTTCGAGGGTCATGCATGGTACGCAGAAACCCTTCGATCTGCAGATTGCGATTCAGATGGGAACGTATCTGCTCA
Source organism: Candidatus Thiodiazotropha taylori (assembly GCA_019100305.1). Classification (GTDB taxonomy): domain Bacteria; phylum Pseudomonadota; class Gammaproteobacteria; order Chromatiales; family Chromatiaceae; genus Thiodiazotropha. The sequence goes on from JAHRHW010000007.1 coordinate 9,898, forward strand.
ACCGTATTCATCAGTGCCGACAACCCTTCCAGGGCGTAGTACTCCGTCTGGATGGGGATCAACACCCCATTGGCTGCCACCAGTGCATTGAGAGTCAGCATGTTCAATGACGGGGGACAGTCGATCAGAATATATTCGTAGTCCTGCTTGGCCGGAGCCAAGGCGATATCAAGACGCTTTTCCCGCATCGATGTGTTCATCAATCCCACCTCAGCCGCGGTCAGATCCGCATTCGATGGGATGACGTCGTAACCCCCTTCTGGGGAGGTCATCAGGGTCTCTCGCAGGGTGGCATCCCCAAGCAACAGCTCACAGCTGGTGTTGTCCAGGCTGTGTTTGTCGATACCACTACCCATACTGGCGTTACCCTGGGGATCCAGGTCCACCAGCAGGACACGCTTTTTCATGGCCGCCAGGGAGGCTGCCAGATTCACCGTGGTGGTCGTCTTGCCGACGCCGCCCTTCTGGTTGGCAATGGAGATGATGTAACCCATGTTGGTCTACTTGATTCCACAGTTGCAGGAAGGGCCTATCATAACGGCACAGCCGCCCAAGGTGGTAACTTTCTTGGCAAAGTGCCCCTTAAAACCCCGATAAAACAGACAATGGCTCATACCTGAGGCAATGAAACCCCAACAGTGCAGCGAAGTTGGGCCGCTTTGCAGGACTGACCACCAAGCAATGCCAATCACCGCAAATAACCCACACACTACAGCCTCAATTTGAGTTGATTCCCGGTAATTGGCTTTAATTGGCGGTTTATTCTCTTGAAAATGCGCCATTCCCATCAAAGGGAAGATTCTGGCTTATCAGGCTCTCTGATGGAGACCAGGCAGCGCTCGCCGTCGGTGAAAGGTACACTCAACGGCGCGACATTACATTCATAGTTCGCAGAAAGCTCATCGATCTCCTGTTGCGGATTTCGCCCTTTCATCGCCAACAGCAGACTCCCACGATTACGCAGGTGCCGGCTCACTTCAAGCAGCGTTGAAAGGGTGGTCACCGCGCGGGCCGTCAGTAGAGGAAAAGGGTCTTCCGGCCGATAGGCCTCGAGTCGACTGTGCACCGGGTAACAGTGATCCAGCCCCAGTTCCATCACCACCTGGCGCAGAAAGCGGATCTTTTTACTGTTGCTGTCGAGCAGGGTGAACTGCATATCCGGCCGCATGATTGCGAGTGGAATACCCGGCAGTCCCGGGCCGCTACCCATATCGAGACAGCGCTCTCCCTGCAGGTAGGGCAGAACAACCAGGCTGTCGAGCAGATGTCTGGAGACCATCTCCAGAGGATCGCGTACCGCAGTCAGATTGAAGGCCTTGTTCCACTTGTGCATCAATGCAAGATAGTCGAGCAGTTGCTGCTGCTTGCTCTCTTCCAGTGACAAGCCCATCAAAGAGGCCCCTTCCGCAAGACGTCGGCCGCAGACGGTTCTGTCGAATCCGGCCATGATCAGGCAGAGCGCTTTTTCAGATGAATCAGCAGCAGAGAGATTGCCGCAGGGGTGACACCGGGTATTCGGCCTGCCTGTCCCAAGGTTTCGGGTCGATGCCGCTGGAACTTCTCGCGCACTTCGGAGGAGAGACCCCGGACATTGGCATAGTCCAGATCCTCAGGTAATTGGACCGATTCGTTGGCCCGCTGCTTATCGATCTCTCCCTGCTGACGGGCGATATAGCCGGCATACTTTGCCTGCACCTCCAATTGCTCCACCTCTTGCGGTTCCTGCAGACCGGGACCGAGCCTGGGAATGGTCATCAGCTGCCGATAGCTGACATTCGGTCTTGCCAGCAGATTGTGGGCACTGGCCTCTTTCGACAGGCTGCCTCCCAGGATGTTCTCAGCCTGCTCTGTATCCACATCGGTGGGACGCAGCCAGAGTTCCTTCAAGCGCTGCTGCTCCCGCTCGATATTCTCCCGTTTGCGGCAGAAGATCTCCCAACGCAGGTCGTCGACGACCCCCAGCTGACGTCCGGTTTCGGTCAGCCGCAGATCCGCATTGTCTTCTCTCAGCAGCAACCGGTACTCTGCCCGGCTGGTGAACATCCGGTAGGGCTCCTGAGTTCCCTGGGTAATCAGATCATCGACCAGAACACCCAGATAGGCCTCATCTCTTCTCGGCGACCAGGGTTCCAGCTGCTTGCTGAAGCGCACCGCATTGATGCCAGCCAGCAGTCCCTGGGCTGCCGCCTCCTCATAACCGGTGGTACCGTTGATCTGTCCGGCAAAAAAGAGGCCCTCGATATATTTGGTCTGAAGCGAGGATTTCAAATCTCTCGGATCGAAATAGTCATACTCGATGGCGTAGCCGGGACGGGTGATATGGGCGTTTTCAAAACCCTTCATCGAACGTACCAACTGATACTGGATATCGAACGGCAGACTGGTGGAGATACCGTTAGGGTAGATTTCGTGGGTATCGAGACCTTCAGGTTCAATAAAGATCTGATGTGAATCCTTGTCGGCGAAGCGAACGATCTTGTCTTCTATGGAGGGGCAGTATCTGGGTCCGACCCCCTCGATCACACCGGCATACATGGGTGAGCGGGCGAGCCCGCCACGAATGATCTCATGGGTCTGCTGGTTGGTGTGGGTGATATGGCAGCTGACCTGTGGTGGATGCTGCTCACGCTTGCCAAGAAAGGAGAATACCGGTGTCGGGGTATCGCCCGGCTGAGCCTGCAGTTGAGAATAGTCGATGCTGCGGCCATCAATTCTTGGCGGGGTTCCGGTCTTCAGCCGTTCAACCCGAAAGGGCAGATCCCTGAGACGCTGGGAAAGTGCGTTCGAGGGTGGATCACCGGCCCGGCCTCCCTCATAGTTTGAAAGCCCGATGTGGATCCGGCCACCGAGAAAGGTACCCACGGTCAATACCACCGCATCGGCACGGAACTCCAGACCCATCTGGGTCACCACCCCGGTGACTCGATCCTGCTCGACCAGTAGATCGTCCACCGCCTGTTGGAAGAGTTGAAGATTGGCCTGATTCTCCAGCCGATGACGAATCGCAGCCTTATACCGCACCCGGTCTGCCTGGGCTCTGGTGGCTCTTACAGCGGCCCCTTTGCGGGAGTTGAGTATACGGAACTGAATACCACCAAGATCGGCCGCCTGAGCCATCGCTCCACCCAGTGCATCCACCTCTTTCACCAGGTGTCCTTTACCGATCCCGCCAATCGCCGGGTTGCAGCTCATCTGACCCAGGGTCTCAATATTGTGCGTCAGCAGCAGCGTCCGGGCACCCATCCGAGCCGCCGCAAGGGCCGCTTCCGTACCGGCATGGCCGCCACCCACCACAATTACATCAAACTTATCGGTAAACAACATTGTCATAACTATTCGCGGATTCGCTGCCTGCCTGTGTAGCCGTTTCCAACCACAACGATGGAAAGCGAGCTGAAACTAGTGTATCGAACCCGGCATTTTAACTGATTCATCCCGCTAATGAGACGATATATCAAACGCCATCGGATTCACTATAGCCATTTATCCCTGTTTATACAGACAACTTAGGATTGCTCGGGATGCCGGTCAATCGCAATCAAGGTGAATCTTTACGGCATAGGCTGATAAATGTGCAATCGGTACTAAACCTGCACTGGCAGTCTGCCGATCCATTATGCTGATACCATGATCGACGACAAAGACACCGATCAGCCCGATACAACAAGAGGAACAACCATGGGTCCTGAATTAGCTGAGGCAATCAAAGCGGCGGGCAATATCCTGCTGGGCAAACAGGAGGTGGTGAAACTCTCCCTGACCTGTCTGCTTGCCAGAGGTCACCTGTTGATCGAGGATGTTCCCGGTGTGGGTAAAACCACCCTGGCCCACACCCTGGCTCATCTGCTGGGACTCAACTATCAGCGGATTCAGTTCACCAGTGATCTGCTGCCTTCAGACATTATTGGGGTCTCGGTATTCGATACCAACCAACAGAACTTTCAGTTTCACCGCGGGCCGATCTTCGCTCAGGTGGTGCTCGCCGATGAGATCAATCGGGCCACACCCAAGGCTCAGAGCGCCCTGCTCGAAGCCATGGAAGAGCGACAGGTCACCACCGACGGAGCAACCTACAACCTGCCGGAACCCTTCTTTGTCATCGCTACGCAGAATCCGAGCCATCAGGTGGGTACCTTTCCTCTACCAGAATCCCAGCTCGATCGCTTTCTGATGCGCATCAGCATCGGCTACCCCGGTCGGAGCGCGGAGCGTGATCTGTTGGCCGGAGGAGATCGCCGGGCCGCATTGGAAGATCACCCGGTGGTTCTCGACAGCCAGCGACTCTCGGAATATCAGCACCAGGTCGCCAAGGTACATGTGGCCGATGCTCTGATCGAATACTGTCAGGACATTTTGGCACACACCAGGAATATGCCCGATTACCGACTCGGCCTCTCGCCCAGAGCTGGATTGGCAATGCTGCAGGCTGCCCGGGCCTGGGCCTTTCTCGAGGATCGCGATCTTGTGTTGCCAGAAGATCTTCAGGCGATACTGCCGGCAACCATTGGCCACCGACTGCAGACCTCCGGCGAGAAGATGTCGGTTTCCGGAGATGGTCTTGTGAAAGATCTGTTGAACAAAATACCGCTAACCTGATCGGCACCATGACCCGCTCCGCACTCTATCGTTGGTTCAGACAGTTCCGCCGCCAGGCCAAACCGGATAGCTATGGCGGTGTCACCGTGAAGGCCAGAAGTATCTATATACTGCCCACCAAACAGGGCCTGCTGCTGGCAGTGGTGCTGTTGGCGATGCTGGTCGGTTCAATCAACTACGGCAGTAATCTCGGTCACCTGGCGACCTTTCTTCTTGGTGGCATCTGGATCACCACCATTCTGCATACCTGGCGTAATCTGTTGGGCCTGAGACTGCAACCACAATATGTGGATGCGGTGTTCGCCGGGGAGTCGGCAGATTTCTGCCTGTCGCTGATCAATCCGTCGAACCTCGACCGATTTGCAATCACCCTGAAACAGAAAAAAAACTTCGGTGACAGTCTCGATATTCCAAACAATGAGCAGCTACCGATCCATCTCCCGCTGGTAAGTAAAAAACGCGGTCTGTTCAAACTGCCGCAGATCACTCTGCACACCACTTATCCACTGGGCCTGTTTCATGCCTGGACCTATGCTGAAATCGATCTCAGCTGTCTGGTCTATCCGAAACCGGCGGAACGGGGTGATCCGCCTGTTACAGAGAGCTATACAAAAAGCAGCAGTGGCGACCGGGGGGTTGGCAGTGACGACTTTGTTGGACTGCGAACCTTTCGCACCGGTGACTCACCGAAACAGATCGACTGGAAGGCCTATGCCCGACAGCAGGGCCTGATGAGCAAACAGTTCGGTGGCGACCGCCATCTGGAGATCACTCTGGATTGGGATCTGATACCGGAACAGGAACCTGAACGAAGACTCAGTCTATTATGCCGATTCATTCTACAGCAGGAGGAGTTAAGACACGCCTATGCGATGAAAATACCGGGTCTCTCCATAGCCAGCGGCCTGGGCAGCGGCCATATGCAGAAGTGCCTCAGCGCTTTGGCCCGATACGGATTAGCTGATGCAGATCGCTGATCACAGTCTGACAGCAAGACAGCATCTGCTTGTCAGCCTCTGTGCCGGGTTTGCAATCGCGCCTCATACCCTGCACGTTCCCCTTCCAATCTCTCTGTTTTTAATCTTTCTCTTCGTCTGGCGACTTACGGCGCTTCGTTATCCACAATTCCAACCGGGTCGATGGTTGCTGGTACTGACAACCCTGGGCGGCGTGATCCTTACATTCAGCCAATACCATACTCTGATCGGCCGGGATGCGGGTGTGGGTCTGCTGACCGTAATGATGATACTTAAAATACTCGAGGTGCGAAGACGTCAGGATCTCTATGTCGCCGTCTTCATCTCCTACTTTGTGATCATTACCCATTTTCTGTTTGATCAATCGATGGTGATGGCCCTCTATCTGTTTTCCGTGATGGTCTGTTTGACCGCCCTGCTGATTGAGATCAATCGCATCAAACCATCCGCCACGACACTGGAGCCGTTCGTCAGAACCGCGATCATCACTCTGCAGGCGATTCCAATCGCCATTGTGTTGTTTGTTATTTTTCCCCGCTTGAGTCAACCCCTCTGGAATCTCGGTATCGGCAGTAGCGGGACCACCGGCCTCAGCGACCGGATGACACCGGGACAGATTGCCGAGCTGATCGAATCACCGGAGGTTGCCTTCCGGGTAAGTTTCGTCACCGAGGCACCAGCCGCAGAACAGCGCTACTGGCGCGGCCTGGTGATCTGGGATACGGACGGCCACAGCTGGTTCAATCGAAAGGATCAGGTGCGTGAAAGACACATGCAACTCAAAGCCCATGGCGAACACAGTTATGAGGTATTCCTCGAAGCACACCAACAGCGCTGGTTGTATGCCCTCGACGTCCCTGTCAGTAGCAAACAGAGGTTCAGGCTTTCACAGGATCTGATCCTACAGAGAAGGGAGCCGGTCAGACAATCATTGACCTATCAGGTTCGTTCCACCACGGAGCAGCAGAACAAGGTTGTTATGCCCGGCATGCTGCAACGCGCATTGGAGCTGCCAGATAATGTCACTCAAAGGCAATTCGAACTGGTTGAAGGGTGGCGCGCTAACGCCAAGTCACCCAGAGAAATTGTCGAACTTGCGCTGAGCCACTTCAATAAACAACCTTTTGTCTACACGCTCACACCACCCCGTTACCTGGACAACCCAATCGATCAGTTTCTTTTCAATGCTCAAGAGGGTTTCTGTGAACACTACGCAACCAGCTTTACGCAACTGATGCGTATCGCGGGTATACCCACCCGTCTGGTGCTGGGTTATCAGGGAGGTGAATACAACGAATTGGGAGACTACTTCATCATCCGCCAATACGATGCTCATGCCTGGACGGAAGTCTGGCTGGAAGAGAGCGGTTGGTTGCGAGTCGATCCAACAGCAGCCGTTGCACCGGAACGGATACGCTTCCAACTGAGAAATGATTTCGGCACAGAGGGATCGCCAGCGATGTTTCAGCTCGATGAACTGGGGCTGGTCGGTTCAAACCTGCGACGCTTTGCCCATATGCTGGATAATGCCAATATCCAGTGGCGCCGATGGATCATCGGTTACAGCCGGGAGCACCAGTTCTCTCTGATGCGTAATTTCGGCTTCGACACTCTGACGCCACTTCAGTGGAGCCTTATCACCATAGGACTGATCGCCGTACCCCTGCTGCTGGTTGCTCTGCGACTGGTACTGTCGGGAAGAAAACAACCGCTCCCGGAGATTATTGCCTACGACCGGTTTTGCAAAAAACTTGCCCGGCAGGGCATCAGCAGGAAAACCTATGAAGGTCCGATGGACTACGCGAAACGGGCGATTGGCGAGCGGCCCGATCTGACCGCGCCCATCAGCAGAATCACCGCTCTCTACATCAAAGTACGCTATGGGCCCAATGCCGATAAAAGCCAGAGCAAAAGGCTGCTTCAACAGGTTAGGCAGTTCCGCCCTGGCCGGCAGAAGCCGGGCACCTGACCGTGTCAAGATCGGCTCGATGACTCAATCATGCAGTATGGCATACAACTTGTCTTTCAACAGTAAACGCCTTTTTTTCATCTCTTCGATATGAAAATCGGAGACCGGCGTACTCAGCTCCTCCAGATTACGGATATGGGCATCCAGCCAATCGTACTCATCCATCAAATTGTGAAACACCTCATTCGTTTTACGCAGATCCGCGATTTTTTCTGCATACTCGGGAAATTCATGCAACAGATCGTGTGATTCGCCCAGCATCTTTCTTTCTCTCCTCTTATTAAGAATCTCTATTTCAACACCTTAAAGCGACTCTGGCTACGGCAACAATGTACTGAATCATAAAAAATTGAGTTTTTTACAAGCTCAAGCGTTTATCCATGGCTCGGAATGATCGGAAAGCAGATATGGAAAAGGCTACTTGCCAATACAGAAACTCGAGAATATCCGGCCCAATAGATCGTCTGCCGTAAACTCCCCGGTGATCTCCGAGAGAGCAAGCTGGGCAACTCTCAGATCTTCAGCAAGCAACTCACCCGCCTGGTCCCGCAAAAGACTCTGTTGTCCGTGCTCAAGATATTGCATGCCCCGCTGAAGCGCATCGAGATGACGACGTCGGGCGATGAACTCCCCTTCATGCTGATCATGATAGCCGGCACACTGCTTCAAATGGTCATTCAACAGAGACAGTCCCTCGCCCTGTTTGGCAGACAGACAGATCTCCACCCCATCCTCCAATGGATGCAATCCTGGCGATTTTCCGGTCAAGTCGATTTTGTTACGGATCAGGGTCACCGGCACTCCTTCGGGCAGGGTAGTTCTGTCCAACGCCATTGGTTCAGGCTCGCTTCGATCATCTAATACCCAAAGCACTCTGTCAGCCTCGGCCATCTGTTCCCTTGCCCGCCGCACACCCTCCGCTTCGATCGGATCATCACTCTCCCGCAGACCGGCCGTATCGATGATGTGGAGAGGAATGCCATCAAGGGTGATACGCTCCTTGAGCAGGTCCCGGGTGGTGCCGGGAATCTCGGTGACAATCGCTGATTCACTGCCTGCCAGAGCATTCAGCAGGCTCGACTTCCCTGCATTGGGTCTGCCGGCGATCACCAACGTCAAACCATCACGTAGTACCCGGCCACTTTGAGCAGATTGAAATGTCTTTTGAACCTGGGACATTATCTCAAGTAAACGCTCACTAACATGGCCATCATTGAGAAAATCGATCTCCTCTTCCGGGAAGTCAATTGCCGCCTCAACATAGAGTCGTAACGCAATCAGCTGCTCGACCAGGGTGTGGATACGTTGGGAAAAGTGCCCTTGCAGGGTACGGCTGGCCAGACGGGCAGCGGCATGGCTCTGGGCATCGATCAGATCGGCGATCGCCTCCGCCTGTACCAGATCGAGTTTGTCATTCAAAAAGGCCCGCTCACTGAACTCACCCGCATGGGCTATTCTGGCGCCGGCCTGGACAACCGCCTGCAGCAACAGATCCATCACCACCGGACCACCATGACCCTGGAGCTCAAGTACATCCTCACCGGTAAATGAGTGGGGCGCTGGAAAGTAGAGCGCAATCCCCTGGTCGATGAGCTGCTGTTGCTGATCGGTGATGTCGACCAGTTTGGCTACTCTTGGGGGTGGAAGGCCGCCGATCAGTAATTGCGCAATTTGCGGACAGTTGGCACCACTGATACGCACAATCCCAACCCCCCCACGACCGGGTGGGGTTGCGACTGCGGCGATGGTGTCCCGCGCTGCCATTGGTTTAGCGCCTGTTAAGAGGCCGCCCTAGGTCGCAGCGTTCTCGATCTGGCGAGTGATGTACCACTGCTGGGCAATGGAGATCAGATTGTTGACCACCCAGTAGAGTACCAGCCCGGCCGGGAAGAAGGCGAAAAAGATGGTGAAGACAAACGGCAGACTCATCATGATCTTCGCCTGCATCGGATCAGGTGGTGCCGGATTGAGTTTCTGCTGGACGAACATGGAGACACCCATGATCAATGGCAGAATAAAGTAGGGATCCTTCTCCGAAAGACTCTCAATCCAGAGAATCCAGGGTGCATGACGCAGCTCCACACTCTCCAACAGCACCCAGTAGAGGGCGATGAATACCGGAATCTGAACCAGAATCGGCAGACAGCCACCGAGTGGATTGATCTTCTCAGTCTTATAGAGCTCCATCATGGCCTGCTGGAAACGTTGTTTGTCGTCCCCGTAGCGATCTTTCAGCGCCTGCACTCGGGGTGTAAACTTACGCATGTTGGCCATCGATTTGTAGCTGGTCTCGGAGAGCTTGTAGAACACCAGCTTGATCAGAAGCGTCAGCAGGATGATCGCCCAGCCCCAGTTACCCACCATGTTGTGGATGGTCTTCAGCAACCAGAAAATCGGTTTGGCGATTACCGTAAGCCAGCCGTAGTCGACGGTCAGTTCCAAACCTTCCGCAATCACTTCCAGTTGATCCTGCAGTTTCGGACCGACATAGAGCTGTCGACTGATCTGTTGGGTCTGTCCATTTTCAACCGTAACGGATGGGGAGTAGCTTCCAAGCAGATATTTACCGCCATTCAACGCATTGGTGTAGTAGTGCTCGACCTGATCCTTGGGGGGAATCCAGGCACTCAAAAAGTAGTGCTGGATCATCGCCAACCAGCCCCGATTGGTATCGATATCGAGCTTTTTACTCGCCATATCGTCAAAATCGACCTTCTCGTATTTATCTTTTGGGTTGTAGTAGACACCACCGGTATAGGTGTAGGTTGTGAAACCATTGCCGTCACCATCCGGCTCGACCCGCTGTAGCTGGCCATAGTCGCGGGCGGCCCAGCTCTCTCCGGACTGATTTTCGATCAGGTAATCGACGTCGATCAGATAACTGCCGCGATTCAGGGTGAACTGTTTGGTGACCGTCACACCGTTATCACTCTTCCACACCATGGGAATGATCAGCTGATCCTGAGTCTCAGCCAGCTCATAATTTGTCTGCTCAGTCTGATAGATGGCTTCATGGCTTGGAGCATCGCCTTTCTCTGATCCGATCAGACCCGATTGAGCGATGTAGAGGTCAGATCCTGAAGGTGAAAACAGTTCCACCTTCAGGTCAGGGGTATCCAGTGACTCAAAATATTGCAGCAGGTCAGCCCGCTGCACTGTGCCGCCCAGAGTGGAGATCTCCAGCTTCAGCAGATCGGTCACCACATGGATTACCTGGCCGTTCCGGCCACCCTGCTGTTCACCGGGAACCGCACTGCCCGACGCCGCACGAGGCAGATCCGCTTGAACTGCGGCAGTTGGCACTCCAGTATCCTCACCGCTCTGAGGTGTGGCCAGACCACCGTTCTGTTTGGCAGCCTGCTCTGCTGCCAATTGGGCAGGAACACCATAGTCCTGTTGCCAGGCTTGATAGATCAACAGCCCCAGAAAGGCCAGAGTAAAGAAGAGAATCAGTCTTAGATTATCCATGGAACTGCTTTTTTTGAGGTTCGGGAACCGGGTCAACCCCACCTTCATGCCAGGGGTGACAACGTGAAATTCGTTTCAGCGCCAACCAGAATCCGCGCAACGCCCCATGCTTCTCAATCGCCTCGAGGGAATAGGCTGAGCAGCTGGGATAGAAACGGCAGTGCTGGCCGACAAAGGGGCTCAGTATAGTTTGGTAGAGCCTGATCAGAAAGATCAATATCTGGCGCATTGCTCTGCAATCCTATGCCAATGTTGCTGTAGTGAATTGAGACAAACTCGATTATCCGCAAGTGCTGCGCCTTGTCTGGCGACAACCACAAGATCCAAACCAGTCAATTGTGTCTGGTTGAGACGGAAACTCTCGCGAATGATACGCTTGATACGGTTTCTGTCCACTGCTTTTCGACAGTTCTTTTTGGCTACTGCCAGGCCTAATCGGGCATCGACACATTGGTTCGGATAGGCCAGCACCAAAAAGAAGCGATCACTGGAGCGCCGGCCTTCACTAAAAACCCGACGAAATTCGTCGGGCTTAAGTAATCTACGGCTTCGGGGGAAAGCCCCTTCAGATATTGGCAATGAACCCTGGCTCAGAGAGCGAGACGGGCACGACCCTTGGCGCGACGCGCCTTCAACACTTTGCGGCCATTGCGAGTTGCCATGCGCGCACGAAAACCATGAGTGCGGGCTCGTTTTAAATTACTGGGCTGAAATGTTCTTTTCATAGCTGCTTACCGGTAAATCCGCCAATGAAGTATGGACGAAAAAAAGACGCGTAGACTAGACCTAAACACCATTGCTTGTCAATAGAAAACAGCCGTAAACAGAGAAAACAAATTCGTTTTTAACTGTGGATAACTCTGGCCACCCAGAGTAGACTTGCATTGTTCCAGCCATTATCGACACGCCCACATAGCCTTGTCACAAGAAGCTGGAGTTTCTTCTGTTTTAAATACCAAGCTGATATTAGACCCTCGCTGGAGAGTGAAATTGGACCTTTGGCACCGCTGCACCGAGCACCTGGAGCAAGTACTCTCATCACAGCAATACAACACCTGGATCCGACCACTGCAAATCATTGAAGATGACAAACTGCTGCGTCTGCTTGCTCCCAACCGCTTTGTGCTCGACTGGGTCCGCAACCACTACCTGGATATGATCCAGAACCATCTGAATGTGGTGAGTAACGGACAGGCACCCAAGGTCCTCATCGAGATTGGTTCAAAAAGCAAGCCACAGAAGAAACAGCGGGTCACACCACCTCAACCGATAACCGTCACCTCGGGTGGTGAGAATACAACGCCGATTCAGAGCAATCTCAACCAGAGCTTTGTATTCGATACTTTTGTCGAAGGTAAATCCAATCAGATTGCCCGTGCTGCCTCCATGCAGATCGGGGAAAATCCGGGTAAAGCGTATAACCCACTATTTATATATGGTGGCGTAGGACTCGGCAAAACCCACCTGATGCACGCCGTTGGCAACATGATGCTGAAAAAGAATCCACAGGCCCGAGTTGTCTATCTGCACTCCGAGCGATTCGTTGCAGAGATGGTCAAGGCGCTGCAACACAACACCATTGAGCAGTTCAAAAAGAAATACCGCTCCGTAAATGCGCTGCTGATCGATGATATTCAGTTTTTCGCAGGCAAAGAGCGTTCACAGGAAGAGTTCTTTCATACCTTCAATGCACTGTTCGAATCCCAGCAGCAGATCATCCTATCCAGCGACCGTTTCCCGAAAGAGGTAACCGGCCTTGAAGAGCGACTCAAATCGAGATTCGGCTGGGGACTGACCGTCGCCATAGAACCACCGGATCTGGAGACCAGGGTCGCCATCCTGCAGAGTAAGGCACTTCAACTGAATGCTGAGTTACCCACGGAAGTCGCTTTCTTCATGGGCAAGCGGATCCGATCCAACATTCGTGAACTGGAGGGTGCGTTACGACGGGTGATAGCCAACGCAACCTTCACCGGTCGTGACATCAATCTGGATTTCGCCAAGAATGCTCTTCGGGATATGCTGGCGGCACACGACAAACAGATTACCATTGAGAATATTCAAAAGACGGTGGCTGAATATTTTCAGATCAGAACATCCGATCTGGTCTCTTCTAAAAGAAGTCGATCGATCGCAAGACCGAGACAGATTGCAATGACTCTGGCAAAAGAGCTGACCAATCACAGTCTCCCGGAAATAGGTAGCGCCTTTGGTGGCAGAGACCACACCACAGTGATCCATGCCAACCGAAAGGTTAAAGAGTTAAGAGAGAGTGATCCGAGAATTTCGGAGGATTATTCCAATCTGTTAAGAACACTAAGTAGTTAGTGTGGATAAAATGTTTAAAAAAAGCGCAAAATTAAATCAGCATAGTTATCCACAATCCGTTAACACCTATTCAGCAGGATTAGAGCTGTTCAATACAGTGGATAAATCAAGAAAATCTCTTAAAAAAACAAATAGATATACAAAGTAAACTTAGATATCTACAGGCCTAATAACAATAACAGGTCTAAATATCTAAAAATATACTATTAAGATACTGAGTGGATAACATGAAAATCAGCACCGAACGAGAAAACTTGCTTGGACCACTACAGAAGATTGCAGGTGTTGTCGAACGCAGACAGACACTTCCCATTTTGGCAAACATTCTGGTCAACGCTAACAATGGCCAATTAAATCTCACAGCAACAGATCTGGAAGTTGAACTGAAAACAGAGACCGAAGCGGAATGTGATGGGGATGCTGACTTCACCATACCGGCAAGAAAGTTACTCGATATCTGTAAGGCTCTACCGGAATCAGCCAAGGTGACATTGGATATCAGCGAAGACAAAGTCAAACTGCAATCGGGAAGAAGCCGTTTTTCACTCAGTGTTCTACCCGCTCGTGACTACCCGGTTATCGAACCGACACCGAGTAGCACCGTATTTACACTAAAAGAGTCAATACTCAACACCCTGATCGAGAATACACAATTTGCCATGGCTCAACAGGATGTTCGCTACTATCTCAATGGAATGCTGCTGGAACTCTCCGGGGGTGACATCAGAACAGTCGCGACCGATGGACACCGGCTTGCCATGAGTCAGTCTTTGAAAACCATCGATGATAAAACAAACCTCCAGGTGATTCTGCCAAGAAAAGCTGTCATCGAACTCAGTCGTCTACTCGGCGATAACGACAATGAGATTAAAGTTGAACTCAGTAACAGCTACATCAAAGTGCTTTTTGAAAAGACCGTTTTTACCTCCAAACTGATCGATGGAAGATTTCCTGAGTATCAACGCGTCATGCCAACAGGGTCAGACAAAGAAGTCGAAGCAGAAAAGAGTGCAATCAAACAATCACTCACAAGGGCATCAATCCTTTCAAACGAAAAATACCGTGGTATAAGATTTCATCTGTCAAACAATCAACTTGAGCTACAGGCACACAATCCTGAACAAGAAGAGTCCGAGGAGGAGTTGGAAGTAAACTATCAGGGAGAAGAACTCAAAATCGGATTCAATGTGGGATACATCCTCGACGCTATATCAGCGATCAAAGAGGACACAATTATCATCGAATTGAAAGACACTAACAGCAGTGCGCTTATCTACGGTAAGGACAACAAAGACAGTAAATATGTTGTCATGCCAATGAGAATCTAGAAACGGCAACGTATAACTCCAAACACATTGGATCTGCAAAGACTCAAGATAAAAAATCTCCGTAATATCTCAGATGCGGAGATTTTTCCATCAGATAAACTCAACATCATTACCGGTGCAAACGGCGCCGGTAAAACAACGTTTCTCGAAGCCATCTATCTGCTGGCTCGAACCAGGTCATTCAGACAAAGTCAAAACAGAACACTCATCAAGTCTGGTGAAGAATCGCTGACAATATTTTCAGAGCTATACGCAGAGTCCGGGACAAAGGTCAGGATTGGATTGAGCAAAAGCAGAGAGGGCACTACGGTACATAAAGACAGAAAGAAAATAACTAAGTTGTCAGAACTAGCAAAATCACTGCCACTAACCATCGTCACGCCGAATATCCAACGAATTGTAGAAGAGGGTCCAGTCCACAGAAGAAAACTTCTGAATTGGGGAATGTTCCACGTGGAACCTTTTTATGCCCAACTTGCGCAGCGCTACAATCAGACCATTTCCCAAAGAAACCGAGCACTCTCCGGCAACCGAGATGACCTGAAAGTTTGGACCAGACAGTTGGTCGATTTGGGAAATCAATTAAACCGACTCCAACAGACTTACCTTGAGGATTGGAATCAATCGATAATTGAGTTAACAGAGACTCAGGAAAACGGTTACAGATGTCAACTTGAACTCTACAGTGGTTGGAGAAAAGGAGTCAGTCTTGAAGAGGCTTTAGATGAACTCACTCAGACTGACCGGGAGAGAGGTTTTACATCAGCAGGCCCACATCGACTGGACGTCAAGATCAACGTGGATCAAAGGGGTGTTAAAAACTACTTCTCAAGGGGGCAGAACAAACTGCTGGCATTAAATCTGATGTTTGCTCAAACAAAGCTGTTGCAGTCAAAACAGCAGGAAAGGCCGATTCTTCTGGTAGACGACCTACAATCAGAACTTGATCAGGAGCGTTTCTTACAGGTTCTGCAAACCATCTCAGAATTAAATACACAAACTTTCATCACAGACCTGAAAGAAGATATTGGTGATTCCTTCAAAAAGGATCAATTTAAAATGTTCCACGTGGAACATGGCCAGTTTGCAGAGGTTTAAATCGGTCGTATATCTGATGAAAGTGTAGGTATAATAGGTCCTTTTAACCAATATAGGTTTTCTCCACGGAAAAATTAATGAGCTACGATTCCTCGAATATCAAAGTGCTGAAGGGTCTTGATGCTGTCAGAAAGCGTCCAGGTATGTACATCGGTGATACAGATGATGGTACAGGGCTTCATCACATGGTTTTCGAGGTGGTGGATAACTCCATTGACGAGGCACTCGCGGGTTACTGTAATGAGATTAAAGTGACCATCCACTCTGATCAGAGTGTTACAGTGAGTGATAACGGTCGAGGCATTCCGGTAGATGAGCATCCGGAGGAGAAACGATCTGCTGCAGAAGTGATCATGACCGTACTCCATGCGGGCGGTAAATTCGATGACAACTCCTACAAAGTCTCAGGTGGTTTGCACGGTGTTGGTGTATCTGTGGTCAATGCGCTGTCTGAAGAGCTGAAACTCAAGATCAGAAGACAAGGTAAGGTTTGGGAGCAGATCTATAAACATGGGGTACCCGTCTCTGATCTAGCCGAGGTCGGTGATACTCAAAAGAGTGGCACCAGCGTCACATTCATGCCGAGCGGCGAAACCTTCACTAATATCGAATTTCATTACGATATTTTGGCAAAAAGATTAAGAGAACTCTCATTTCTGAACTCTGGCATCAAGATCGTCTTGAAGGAAGAGGCTACAGGCAGAGAGGATGTCTTTGAATATGTGGGCGGGATTCTAGCCTTTGTTGAGCACCTGAATCGCAACAAATCACCACTGCACGAGAGAGTGTTCAGCTTTTCTGATGAGCGTAACGACATTGCTGTGGAAATTGCCATGCAGTGGAATGAGTCCTATCAGGAGAGTATTTTCTGCTACACCAACAACATCCCACAGCGGGATGGGGGTACTCATCTGGCTGGCTTTCGTGCTGCACTGACCCGCACACTGAATCAATACATCGACCAGTCCGGCTTATCCAAAAAGCAGAAGGTCAATACATCCGGGGATGACGCCCGTGAAGGCCTGACGGCTGTGTTGTCCGTCAAGGTTCCAGATCCCAAGTTCTCTTCACAGACTAAAGACAAACTGGTCTCCTCTGAGGTAAAAGGGGTTGTCGAGAATCTACTAACCGAAAACCTGAACTCTTTCCTGTTGGAGAATCCGGGGGATGCCAAGAATATTGCGGGTAAAATGATTGAGGCAGCAAGAGCCAGGGAAGCGGCACGTAAAGCGAGGGAGATGACCCGTCGTAAAGGTGCGCTGGATATTGCCGGCCTACCCGGAAAACTGGCCGACTGTCAGGAGAAAGATCCCGCACTCTCCGAACTCTACCTGGTGGAGGGTGACTCAGCCGGGGGCTCTGCCAAGCAGGGTAGGGATCGAAAGTTTCAGGCGATATTGCCGCTGAAGGGTAAGATTCTCAACGTTGAGAAGGCACGCTTCGACAAGATGCTTTCCTCTGCGGAAGTTGGAACCCTGATTACTGC
>JAHRHW010000516.1 GCA_019100305.1 Candidatus Thiodiazotropha taylori
CTATCCAGCCCCTCCACGTTGGCCAGCTCCATCAGTTTATCCCGTTGTATCTGTCCACCGTAAGGAATCAACAGGTAGTAGACCTCACTTGGTGCAAACTGATAGACCAGTCGATAGCGCATCAACCAGAGGATGTTCTGTCGGTCCACCATACAGCCGATGGCCTTTTTCAAGCCACGCTTGTCGCTGCAGTCGGTGGTGTTGGCCTGGGCCAGCATGCCGGTATAGTAGAGCCGGTCGATGGCGGCGCCGAGGGAGAAGTTCTCGTGCTGCTCTTCATAGATGATGCGGGCCTGGTTGGCGATCTGGGAGTAGGGGCCCCGTTCCAGCTGGCGCAGCATCTCCTGTACGTTTTCTGCCTGCAGCAGGGCTTCATGGGGCAGCCGGATGTTCTCCGGCAGGGCATAGAGATTGTGGCGTATCTCCTGGATGCCCAGATTGTTCCACTTGCCCTGGATCAGGGTCTTCAGATTATAAAGCTCATACTTGCGCGGCCAGTAGAGTATCAGCCCCCGTGAGCGGCCGCTCAGAGGCCGCAGCAGAACCTTCAGTTCATTCATCAGCTGCTGCAGCAGTTGGTGTTCCACCAGACCGCTCTTCTGACGGGTCTCGATCTCTTGTTCGAAAATCGGCAGCAGATCGAATCGCTCTCCGAGTTGATGCAGGGACATCTGCTTCAATATCCTGAGATCCTCAGCGGAGAGTAGTCTGGAGGCATAGATTCCGACCCGGGTCTTGAGGTAGGCCTGATCCCGTTGTGAGTTCATCGGTTAGGCTTAGTCCTCGTCGGCATTGGGATCGATCAGTACCGCAAAGGCCGCGTTCAGCGCATCCTCTTCTCTCGCTTCGGCGTACTCACGCAACTGGGCGTGGCGTTCATCGAAACGTTTTTTCAGTTCGGCAATGGTCTGCTCGGCACGACTCTCCGCCTTTTCCATGAAGCTGTTGTGCAGCTCCGGGATGCGAGTTTCGAAATGTTGCTCTTTGGTCTTGGCTTCCTGCAACGCCTCCTGAATAATGCGCTCCCGTTGCTCTTCGGCCTTGTTGTGGATCTGTTGTGCCCTGTTTTCGGCTTCGAGTAAGCGCTGCAGTGACTCTTCCATTAACCCCTATGCCCCCATGGTTTGTTTTGACAGCAAATTGTTTTCAGAGGTTGTGTAAGGGAGACGTTTTTAGGCGTCTCCGAAGCACTTAGATAGTGTAGTCAATTTGACCGTTCCATGTGGACTAATATCGTTAAGGCTTGGTTGAGCTAGATCATGAATCCCATGGATTTTGTTGTTTGTCCGGTGGGCGGATCATAGGCGGTTATCTGTTTGCGTAGTTGGTCGGTAAATTTGTTATTGTGAGTGATGGCTCCGCCGCCTTTCCCCTCTCCCCCGGACCCTCTCCCGCGAGGGGAGAGGGGAGCGATTCTCTCAGTTTTTGTGCGACTTCGTTGTTTGCTGTTTTTTAAACCTTAATCGAACCACTCTGGTTCTATGGTTCAGGGGTGGTGATTTTCGCTATTCTGAAAACGAGGTGAATATTCAGCAGACTAAACCCTCGTTGGCTTTAAGGGTAAGGCAGGCTTGATTAAGCTTTGGCGGTAGGCTGTAGGATGTTTATTGTCTTGGTCAGGTCCAGGCTCAGCCTGTGTTGGATCTCATCCAGTTCAGTTTGGTTGTAGGCGCGACGTTGCGTGGTACCCCAGACTGTACCTGGCCACCAGGGATCACTGCTGTTGCGTCCCAGGATATGGATATGCATTTGACGTACGATGTTGCCAATCGCTGCGGTATTGAGTTTTTCTATACTCTGGTCGGCTTTGATGAACTGGGAGATCTGGTTGATCTCCTCGAACAGCCGCTTCTGCTGTTCAGTCGTCAGTTGGTGTAACTCATCGCAATCGACCCTGGGGACCAGGATGTACCAGGGCAGCAGGGCATTGTTCATCAACAGCAGCAGGCTCAACTCCATCTCTGCAAGCAGATGGCAGTCTGCCGCCAGTCTTGGATCGAGGCTGAAGGCTGTGTTGTCGATTGACATCTCGATAGTCAGGCTCCACCGTCACGGGGAATCAGCTCCGGCTCTTGTCGCTGATG
>JAHRHW010000517.1 GCA_019100305.1 Candidatus Thiodiazotropha taylori
CTCCGCGCGCCTTGATTGGCGCTTTTTCAGGCGCAACAGGCGCATTGGATTAGTGTTAACAGGCCCTAACCAAATAGGCTATTGTTGCTGTTGTGGATGTCTCGGATAAATCCTTCACAAGCTGGCACTATCTGCCGCGCAATAAATGGCTCATCACTCTCTTGGTGGTGATCGCCTATGCAGTGCTGTTGTGGCAGGTCACTGGATTCGTACGCCACCGGGTCCAGCAGGAGATGTTGGTTTCCGGTGAGCGCCAGCTCAATATCTATGTCAACAATCTGCAGGCTCAACTGGAGAAGTATGAGTTTCTGCCCGAATTGCTCTCCACCAATGCGCCACTGGTGGAACTGCTGAAGCGTCCCGGTGACAGTCAGCGCATCGATGCACTGAACCGCTATCTGGAGACCATCAATACCATCACTCATGCTTCAGATACCTATCTGATGGACAACCAGGGTTTGACCATCGCAGCCAGTAACTGGCAGTCGGAAAAGCCATTCGTCGGACGCAATTTCAGCTATCGGCCCTATTTCAAACAGGCGATGCAGGGACAGCTTGGACGCTACTATGCGCTGGGCAGCACATCCGGCAGACGGGGTTACTATTTCGCCTACCCGGTACGCCATGAAGGTGGCATTCTGGGAACGGTGGTGATCAAAATCGATCTGACCAAGCTGGAGCAGCAGTGGCAGGGGCGTGACACGGAAGTGATCGTCACCGATCCGGAAGGGGTTATCTTCATTACCACCCGACCGGGCTGGCGGTTTCGCAGTCTCTCTGCGTTATCCCCCGAGGAGCGGCAGCGTATCCTGGAGAGTCGGCGCTACTCGGGTGCCGCGGTTGAGCCGCTGGATGTGGCCTATCGGGAGCAGCTCACCGGTTCGGCTCAGTGGATCGATATCAGTGGCCAGAAGCGGCGGCAGGCCGAGTCCTATCTGATGCTTGCCCAGCCGATGCCGGAGGCCGGTTGGCTGGTGCATCTGTTGATTCCGATGAAAGAGGTCAAGCAGGAGGTGCTGGACGCCATCGGCGCCAGCAGTGTTGCCTTTACCGTGTTGCTGTTGATCGGCCTGGTGATGTCACAACGATATCGGAGAAACCGCGAGAGGGCCCTCTATGAAGCAGAAGTCAATCAGTCTCTGCGGGAGGCGAGGGACAGGTTGGAGCAGCGGGTTCAGGAGCGCACCGTCGACCTGCATCAGGAGATCGAGGAGCGAAGGCGTATCCAGGAAGCGCTGCAGGAGACCCGGGACGAGTTGATCCAGGCGGCCAAGCTGGCGATGCTTGGACAGATGTCAGCGAGTATCAGCCATGAGGTGAATCAGCCCTTGGCGGCGATCCGCACCTACACGGACAATGCCCGTCTGCTGCTGGAGCAGGAGCGTTGTGCCGATGTCAGCTGGAACCTGGAGCAGATCTCCGAGCTGATCGAGACGATGACCCAGATCAGCTCTCAGCTGAAACTGTTTGCGCGCAAATCCGATGGCTCGAGACGGCCGGTCTCAGTACACAACGTAATTGAGTCGAGCAAACGGATTCTGAACCCCCAATTGCGCAAAAGCGCTACGGAGATACAGTACAAACTCGCCAAGCAGGACCCCTTGGTGATGGCCGATCCAGTACGACTGGAACAGGTGTTGGTGAATCTCATCGCGAATGCGGTGAATGCCATGGAGAACCAGCAGAGCCGATGGGTTTCAATCGAAATGGTGAAGCAGGCCGGGGAGCTGAAGATCGACATTCTGGACAATGGGCCGGGTATTCCCGCAGACCACCTGGAGCGGATCTTCGATCCATTCTTCACCACCAAGGAGAGTGGCTTGGGTCTGGGCCTCTCCATCTCCCATCACATCATAGAAAGCATGGGTGGTACACTCTCAGCTCAGAACAGCGAAAAGGCCGGGGCGTTGTTTACCCTGCGTTTGCCATTGGCGGAGTGAGTGGTCGACAAGACAGGCTCATGAATGGGATTGGATCTGTCTAACAAAAGCGAACAATCAAGGTGGCGGGAGAGAAGATTGAATATTACAGATGGGCAGCAAGTCATGCAGCAAGCAGCTTCAGTTGAAAAGCAAAAGGCTTTT
>JAHRHW010000518.1 GCA_019100305.1 Candidatus Thiodiazotropha taylori
GCATACCATCCGTGCTGAACAAAGCCTGGATGATCTTGAGTTGGTTTGTGTTACCGATTACTCGGCAAATCTTCAGAATGAGAATCGATTGTGTCATGAAGGCTTCAGTGCGGTGGTCACCACACCGATTACACCGGAAAAGGTACGCCATGTTCTACAATATGCCTTAAAGCGCAAATCCAGTTCTAATTTACCACCCAGGATCTTCACCTCTGCTGAACATAGCATTGCCAAACATGCCCGTATCCTGCTTGCAGAGGATAACCCGATCAATCAAAAAGTAGTGAAAAAGATCCTTGAGTTACAGGGGCACCAGATTGAGGTGGTCAGTCATGGACAGGATGCCATTGAATTACTGAAAAATGAGACCTTTGACCTGGCAATACTTGATCTGCAAATGCCCGATATTGGGGGGGTTGATATTATTAAGGCCTACCGCTTGATGGACAGGCAGGAGCCCGTCATACCCTTCATCATTCTCACTGCAAATGCCACTCGGGAAGCGGCGGAAGAGTGCGAGGCTATCGGTGTCGATGCCTATCTGACCAAACCTGTCAGGTCTGCGCATCTGTTGGATGTGGTTAAAGAGATCTTGGGGGGTGACGCCACTGAAGTGATAACCGACACCGTCATCGATCTTCCGATTCGTGCCGCCAATCAGGAAAAGAGTGGAAGAATTCTGGATGTGGATACACTGAAAGGTCTCGAGCGGTTGAGTAAGGATCCACATTTCATGTCACACCTGGCGGATAGTTTTCTGCATGATTCTGAAGCGTTAATAGGTGCAATGCGTGATGCAATCGAATTGCATGACGTAAGAAGATATAAGGATTGTGCCCATGCATTGGCCGACAACGCCTCAGGTATTGGGGCCTACTCCTTGATGACGATTTGTGCTTCGGCTTCACGTATTGATCAGTCAGGGCTGAATGAACAAGGTATTAAGCAGATGACTCAGATCTCTTCAACCTATAGCATAACCTGCCAGGCGTTGCGTCACTATCTGAATACCAAGAATCCTCAATAGCTTCGTCTTTTCATGAGCCTTACACCAACAGCATGATACAGAATAGTTGGCTCGGATAAGCTTGCTGCAGTGCTGATGATCTATCAGTTATTTGGAGGGCTTGCTGCTTGGTTCTGATTGAATGGCTGATGCTCTTTGCGATAGATAGTGCGCATAAGCGTGCAAGGTTAGATTGAAGGTCTGTTGCAATTCACTGAGCAGGTCAGATCCCTTATATTCAAATTCCCGGGCGGATAGTTTTGAGGCCTGTTGACTGAGTTCGTAGAGTAGTACGGCTCCCAGTTGACCTGCGCTATCCAGGAGTATTTGGGCCTGATCGAGGAATTTACCGAGCTGACGCTGGGCCACAGCACGCTCCATCTCGCGTAAAATAGAGCGGCCTTCGGATTCGAATATCTTGAACAGTTCATTGATGAATGAGATGCCGCTGTCGAGTTTTTCCAGCCTCAGCAGGGTCATGTGATCAAGCAGCATGGCATCCTGAATTTTATTGTTCTTAAACTGTATAGGATCCGTTTTACGTGAGACGTAGGTCAAATTCTGCAAATCACCCTTATCGAGTGCGGCAAGAATGGAGAGGAGCACCTCTTGCGGTGTGACCGGTTTAAACAGACAGATATCCACCCCGATACTTTGGCAAAGATTGAGGGTTTCCGGATTCTCTTCATCTTCCACAAAGATAAAGGGAACCCACTGTTTGTACGGGGTGGTAAATCGATGAAGCTTGACTACCTGAGTGCCGCTCATGATGGGCAGTTGCAGGTTGATGATGGCTAAATCAAAAAAGTGCTCTTCAAGGGCGTCCAGCGCCTGATCGCCATTATCAACCAAATGAATGTTATAGCCTGCCTGAGTCAAGGCGTGGCTGAGCGAATCCCGCTCATGTGATGGTGTATCTGCCAGTAAAATCTCTTTTTGGCGGGTGTAGGCCTGTTTGGTGGTACGGTGTTTAACCAGGCTTACAACATTGTCACAGGAGGCGTATGTCTTGTTGTCATAACTGATGATGCTGAACAGTTGCTCTTTGGTCCATGGGGATTCGAGTAGCGTGT
>JAHRHW010000519.1 GCA_019100305.1 Candidatus Thiodiazotropha taylori
CTGATAGAGCTGATCCCGACTTTTACCATAGATCTTCTGCTCGACAAAGATCGGGCAGTAGGCGCCGTTGGGTGTCAGGTCATCGATAGGTTCGAGCAAGCGGATACCTGGAATGTTATGCAACTGTTGTCGGTAGAGCTCGATCAATTGCACCCGTTTGTTGATGCTCTCATCAACATGCTTCAACTGCAGCAGACCCAGTGCAGACTGCATCTCATTCATCTTACCATTACTGCCCGGGGCCACTACGGTGGTCTCATTGGCAAAGCCAAAGTTTTTCAGGTAATCGACCCGTCGCTTCAGCTTCTCGTCATGGATCACCAGTGCCCCCCCTTCAAAGGTGTTGAACACCTTGGTGGCGTGAAAGCTGAGGATCGAGAGGTCGCCGAAACTGCACAAAGAGGTGCCGTTCAGTTTGGTGCCGAAGGCGTGGGCGGCATCGTAGATCACCTTCAGGCCATAGGTGTCGGCGATATGCTGAATACTCTCTATCCTGCAAGGCATGCCATAGACATGCACCGGCAGGATGCAGGTGGTCTTTGGGGTGATCAGGGATTCGATCTTCTCCGGATCGATGTTGCAGGTGAGCGGATCGATATCACAAAAAACCGGGGTGCAGTGATTCCAGTAGATGGCATGGGTGGTGGCGGGAAAAGTGTAGGGGGCGGTGATCACTTCGCCGGTGATCTTGAGTGATTGCAGACCGACTTGCAGGGCCATCATGCCATTACAGAAAAGCGAGACATAGGGGACGTTGAGGTATTCAGCCAGGGCGTTTTCAAACTGCTGGTGAAAGGGTCCGTTATTGGTCAGTCGTTTGCTCGACCAGATCTGTTCCAGCAGTTCAACGAACTCGTCCAGTGGTGGTAGCGAGGGCTGGGTGACGTAGGTATTACTCATGGCAGATACCTTTGGTTGGGAGAGGGTAAGGGAGAAGCGACATGATCTATTTTAGTCATGGGTTTCTTCCCAAGGGTCTGTTAACTCTAACCCAATACGCCCTGCTGGGCGCAAAAACTGGCCCAGCCCTCTCTTTGATATCAATAGGGGGGGTGCGCCTGAAAAAGCGCCACAAACCGTTGCTTGTCGTCCATTTGGAATAACCAAACTACACTCCTCGTGCCTTGATTGGCACTTTTTCAGGCGCAACAGGGCGTATTGGATGAGTATTAACAGGCCCTAGCTCCGTTCCTCGCATAGTGCCTGCCATCCTGCCAGCAAGGCGGATTCAATATTTTCAGTGACCAGTTTGAAATTCATCAGCGATGAGTTTTCGATGTCGCTGCGCAGGGTATTGCGATTGGCGATGAGCCCGTCCACATCCTTGGCCAGTGACAGGGCGATCTCGATATATTCATCAAAGTCATCGGCAACCCACTGTTGCCGGTTGATGGCGGCCAATATTCGGTTTGAGACATTGGAGGCAGAGGAGTTGCCAGCACGGGTAACCAGTGGCAGGCCCATCAGCAGGGAGTGATAGGTTGTGCTCTCACCATGATAGGGGTAGGGATCCAATGCGATATCGACTTCGTTATGTGAGGTGAGAAACGCCCCTAAAGAGAGCCGGGGCTGCAGTTGTATGCGGCTTGCATCCACCTGGAACTGGATAAAAATCTCGTGCAGATAGTCCCTCATGAACTCATTTTCATAGTCATCTGTCATCAATCGGATCTTTGATCCGGGCAGCGCATGTAAAAGTCTTGCCCAGACCTCCATGACGCTTCTATCGATCTTGCGCAGACCGTTGAACGATCCAAAGGTGATGTAGCCGTTCTTGACACAGGGAGGTGGGCCGATCGGGGGTAGATCCATCAGGGGGTCAAAGAAGGCGCTGTTCTCAACCGGTAGAATTTTTTCCGCAGAGTATCTGTCGAGCTGACACTTCTCTGCGGTCTGTTTATCTCTCATGGCGTAATCCATGCAGGTCAGGCCGGTGGACATCTGTAATCCCATCATGGAAACCTGCATCGGTGCCGGCCTGCTGAGGTAGGCGGTCAAGCGGTTGCCTGCAGTATTGTTGGAGAGATCGATGAGGATATCGATCTGATCAGCCCGAATCTTCTTCTGAA